>JAEUAF010000906.1 GCA_019695485.1 Sorangium sp. | reverse complement strand
CCGAGCCCACCGGGTCTCGCAAAAACGAGCGCTCCCGCCACCCGCCGCCGAGCGCGCCGCTGAGGGCTTGAGCTCACCGTGTGGCTATTTTCACGCCTCCGACGAGCGCCGGCGAACTCGACTGACCCTCGGCCGCGGACTTAGGCAAGGGCACGCGCAGGTTGGCGCCGCTCCGCGTGTAGAAGTTCGCTGACGGTGGCACGAAAGCGTTGTCCGGTAGTGTTGCCGCGCGAAGTGCCCTATGGTCACGCGCATGAAAATTCTCGGTCGCTCGAGGGATCCGAAACTAGGATGGTTGGGAACCCTCGGGTTTTCGGCGGGGCTTTTGGCCGTCGGCTGCGCAGGCGACGACACGCCGAAGGCTTGGAGCGCACTGTCGACCTGTCTTGCTGGGAAAGCCGCCAAAGAACCGCTGCCTGCGCGCGTTCAGGCGATGCGCCTAATCCAGCTCGCCGGGGCGGCGAGTGCCGCGAAGGACGCTTGGCCCAAGCGTTGCGCTCCGTATGCGGACGATCTCTACGCGTCACTCGGCACGTCTGCCGACACAGCGCTGCTTCGCGGCAAGATGGAGCAAAAGCTGCGCTGCAGCCCGACCAAGGGCAGCTGCACTTTGCCGACCGACAGCTCGCTGCTCACGGCAACCACGGATCTTTGGGACGCCGCCAAGTCGATGGGCTTGAGTTCGGAGCCGGCCGCGTCGGTGCCTGCGCCGGAGTCCTCACCGCCGCCGCTGCTCGACAGCAAGGGTTGGAAAGTGTTGAGCGAGAAGCCGGCGGGCCTCGCTGGGCCGACGCTCACGAGCGACGGCCGCGGCATCCTGCTCCTGAAAGTCGGCGAAGGCCGCAGTCGCCCGCGAGCCTGCGAATTTACGGATGGTCTCAGCAAGGTGCGCTGTTTCGACGCGAACCCTGCGGTCCCCGAGCTTCCCGTTCAGAGCATTGAAGTGGTGAGTGACGCGCATGGCGTGTTCGCTGCCGGCCTGACCGATTCGGGCCTCGTTGCCTACAATCTCGCGAACGGCGAAAAGTCCGATGTCCGCGGGCGTTCAGGCCATTTGTTGCGAGAAGGCGTGGTTGTCGAACGAGGGACGAAGGACGACGTGTCGCAGGCTCCGCCACCGCCGATGCCGTCGCCTCTCGCGAAGCCTGCGAAGGGCGCCAAAGGCAAAGGCAAGGGCAAGGGCAAGGCCGACGCACCGCCGAAGGACGTGAAAGAAGAAGGCTTCGTCGCCGTCGAGTTGAGCGGCAACAAAGCATCGAAGGACATCAAGTTGCCGATCAAGGCGCCTGTCGGCGATCCCGTGG
Source organism: Sorangium sp. (assembly GCA_019695485.1). Lineage (GTDB taxonomy): Bacteria > Myxococcota_A > Polyangia > Polyangiales > Polyangiaceae > PMG-095. Next base: position 4,941 of record JAEUAF010000906.1, on the reverse strand, counting down.
CAATTGGCAATCAGGTGTTGTTCCTGAACGCGAACGAGAACGGCGCCGATTTGGTGGCTAAGTCCTTGTCGCACGGGCACCTGAAAGATGTCGTCACGCTGAAGGGCAGCTTTGCCGGCTCGTTTCACACTTGCGAAGCTGGCTCGATGCAGGCGGTGGCCGTCTTCGGCGGTCGCACTGGGCAGAACAGCGCGAAGCCCACTGCTGGCGCCGGCAAGACGCAGATCTCGATCACGTTCTTTCAGAACGGCACTTGGTCCAAGGTGGCTGAGACCACCATGCCGTTCGAACGCGCGTTGAATTCGGAACTCGTGTGCACGAAGACGGGCGCGAGCCTCGCGTGGGTGAAGCCGGCCGACAACGGCGTGCAAGTCGGTCGCGTCGACTGCAGCCCTGAGGGATGCAAAGCCAGCGACGCCACGCTGCCAGGGGTCGAGAGCAAGTGGTGGTGGGCTCTCGGGCCGCTCGGCGACAAGGTGTTCATCATGTGGCGCGCGGGGCTTGGCGAGACCAGGCTGCGTGTCGGGTCGATCGCGGAACTCGCCACCGCCAAAGATAGCCTGCTCTTCGATTCTCCCGACTACGGCGGTCCCACGGCTGGCGAAATCAGTCCACTCTTGACGGAGCAGGCGGCACTCCTCGTGTTTCGGAACGAGCAACCGGCGGCCCTACGCATCGCAGCCGACGGCTCAGCCAAGTTGCTCACTCTATAGAGAGGGGTAAGCAAGGTTCGGCCATTTCGCCGGCTTTCTACGCGCGAAATGGCCGGAGCCTGGCGTCCAGCGGGGCGCCTCGTTGCACGCGCGAGAGCTAGCCAACTCTGGGGGCCATCTGGCCGGACGACGAGTGTCGTCGGTGTGTGTCGCTCTCCCAACTTCGATCTTTGGGAGATGGTTTCGACACTCGCGGGTTGTAAAGTCGTTGGGGCGCGCAAACTCGAGGGTGATGGTTGGTGACCGACGTCGTCGTGCGCGCGTCAGGTGACACTCACGTTTCGCTAGTGCGTCGCAACCGAGTTCCTATGCGCCATGCGCTGCAAAGCGCGGCGCGAGAAGGCGCCGAGACTTCGAGTGCACACTTATAGAATTGGACTTGGTTGGGAGCGAATCATGGTATGGTGACGAGTGTCGATGTGCTCTCGGGTAGGAGCGCACTTGCTGGTGGGTATTTCGACGGCATTTCGGCGATAGGAGGTTGTGCTCATGGGAAACAGGGAGAGCATGGCAGAACGAAGGATCGACGAAGATGACCCGAGCGAGCTGGCGCTTGGGAGTGGTCTTTACCGTCGCGCGCGTCCCGCCTCAGAGCCTCCGAGCGTGTCGAACTGTAGTAGCGACCCCGAGCTTCGGTCGGAAGCTTGGGGTGACTGCGCCACGGCCTACGAGCTCTTTGCCGAAGGCGTGACTCGCCCATTCGCCGAAGACGCCGTGCGGCTGGTCAAGCTGGGCACCGGTTCGCGCGTGCTCGACGTGGCGGCAGGCACGGGGGCTTTCGCGCTGGCAGCCGCGCGCCAGGGGGCCGAGGTGTTGGCTACCGATTTTTCCGCGGAAATGCTGAGTTCGTTGGACGAGAAGTGTCGCCGTCTCGGGCTCACCGGTGTGACCACTGCGGAGATGGACGGCCAGTCCTTGGCACTTCCGGACGCGTCCTTCGATCTCGCCGCGTCGCTCTTTGGGTTGATGTTCTTTGCGGATCACGACCGCGGCCTCAGCGAGCTTCACCGCGTGCTCAAGCCAGGGGGGCGAGCCATCGTGGCAAGTTGGGCTTCGCCCGCACGTGTGGAAATGATGCGTCTCTTGGGGGATGCGACGATGCAGGCAATGATTTCGCTGCCCACTGCGTTCGAACCCCCGCGCTGGACGGCCCTCGCCGATGCTCGCAAATTGAAGCAGCGCTTGCTCGGGCTCGGCTTTGCACGCGCGCATGTGGTCTCGGTCGCGCACGTGTGGACGTTCGAGCGCGCGCAACATCTCGCCGAGATCCTGCCTTTAGCGACGCCGTCGTCTTCGGCGCTCTTCAATCATCTATCCGCGGAGGAACGAGGACGTTTCGTGGCGGCGTTGGTCGATGATTTGCAGGCGCGCCAGGGGGATGGCCCCTACGCTGTCACCAACGAAGCCGTGATTGCCGTCGCAACCAAGGGCGCAGACTAATGCAGCGCAAGTGAGATGAGCGCAGCTTTTTCAGCTGCGACGGCCTCGACGCGCAGGACTGGTTCTGCAGCGTTTTAGACGGGCTCACAACAGCGCAACGCGGCCGAAAGCTCACCCACCACTTGGCGTGCGCAGCGTTCGCGCTCGCCGTGGGGGGTCAAATAGTGCAGTCGGATCTGGACCCGCCCCGTGCGCGGCACGACCACGATCGAATGTCCGTCCGGATGGGTCAACTCGCGCACCCAAGCGAAACGGGATTCGTCCGCGTAGCGACGCGAAAGCCCACTCAGGAGACGCGCGGCTTGCTCCTCGTTCACCAGCCCGCAATCCCAAATCAGATGCCGATAGCAGCTATGAGCTAGCCGAAGTGTGAGGCAGCCCCCAGAGTCGTCCTCGCGCGTGGCGAGCACCTCTGTTTCCTCAGAAGACGCAGCGCTGGCCGAGCTCAAGCTAGACTCGGGTGACCACGATTTCGCTGACGGGAGCGCCGCAGACGATGGCGCGGGTTTGTTCTGCACGCCAGGGCACGCCGCCCTTGAAGAGTTGTTGATAGTATTCCGGCGTGAGTTGCGGGCGCGCGGTCCAGTGCACGCGGTGCGCGAGCTGCGCCATGGCGAGCGCCGCTCCCTGCAGAAAATACTCCACAGGTCGTTCCGCGATGCCGAAGCGAGTGCGGTAATATGTCGACTCATACGAGCACGGCGTGCGCAGCACGAAGCGGCGTTCTGGCTGAAAATCTGCCACGATCCAGCGGCCGAACCCCAGCGCGCGCCCCATGGCCATGCAGAAGGCCAGGATTTGTCCGGGGTCGTCGACGAGCGGTCCCACGAGCCCTTCCCATTCCGGTGACAGCAAGATGCCGCCGAACGTGTTGAACACGCACACGTGCCCGGACTCGCGCAACAGGTCCGCCAGCACGCCCTCCGAGTGCGGCGACTGGGCACGAACCGCTTCCAGCGCGTCGAACGAAATGCGGTTGTAGTAGCCCGCGAGGTGCATGGTCACGAACACGCCGAAGGCTTGTACGAGACCGCGCTCGTCACCGGCAACTCCCGCGGTGAACTCCTTCAATCCGTTGCTGATTGGCCCAATGATGTCTTCAAAGAGGCCGTTCTCGGCCGGGCCTGTCGCGGCCTCGGCCTCTGCCTCGCCGATGAATGGGCGCGGCTCTTCAAGCGTTTGCGTGGCGTCGAGCGTGATGTCGCAGGCGGGCGCGCGCATCGCGACGCAGCTCTGTTCGTGCGCATTCATGGCACCGAGGCGCAAACCGAACGCGACCTCGATGGCGGCCGCCGCGTAGCCGGAGCCGAAGGCGTCGGCCGGATCGAGCCGCCGCACCTTTTGTCCGTACTTCTCATGCCAGGCGAAACCGTAGTGGAGGTGCGTGCCGCGCGCCGCCCCGCCGCTCGGACTCGCATCCAAATGGAGTCGGCCGTGCCCCATCAGCCGGAATAGCTCGAGTGCGACCTGTAGGCGCTCTGGTGGCAGCTCTGCGCCTTGCTTCGCGCAAACCGCTTGCAGTAGGTGATGGGAGAACTCGCGCGCCGCGCGGGTTCTGAGTCGACCGCCGAGCTCCGGTCCGAGGGCGTCATCGATGGTCTGATCCAGGAATAGATTGAAATGGTGGCAGTGATAAACTGCTGGCTGACCCGCGAGAAACATCAGGTCTTCGGGCAGATAGCGGCGCAGGGGACTCAAGTTGAGCTCTGACATGCTTCCTCAAAGACTCAGGGTGTCGAGGCCGAGAATGGCGCAGACCGAGCGCTCGAACTGCTCGACCTGTTGTACGGAGAGGTGCTCGGGCCGCTCGAGTAGCTCGACCGGAACCCCTGAACGCAGCGCGGCGCGCTTCAATGCCGTGTGCGCGTCGGGTGCGTAGCGGGTCAAAAACTCCGAGATGCGCAGCGCGCGCGGGCGCTCCTCCGGGCGGATTTTCGGCAAGAGCTCATCGAGTAGGGCGAGCGCGCGCTTCACGTGCAGTCGCACCATGCCGAGCGGCGCGTTGCGCGCGAACGCGAAGCTTACGACGAAATCCGCAGACACCTCGCGCAGAACGAGCAGCACGTCGGTGGACTCGATCGTCACCTGCATTTCGCTCGACCAAGCGCGCAGCGCCTTCAGCCCTTCGCGGTTGGCGCGGATCAGGTCACCGAAATAGGAGGCGACCTCCTCGCTCGTCCAGGTCTCGTCGGCCTTCAGCCAGGAGTCGTAGAGCAGGCAATCTGGCATGGCCGTGATGAAGACGGCGCGTAACGATGGGATCTCCTCCACCACGCGCTCGAGATTTCTGTCAGACATCCTAACCCTTCCTACTTTGTCTCCGATTTCTCGGGGGAAATCAGGCTTTGAAATGCCGAGCGAATGCGCGTCGAGAAGCCCGCCGCAAGCGGCTCTTCCAAGACCAAGCCGACCGTGAAACGGCCGAGCGCACTCTGGCAACCCACGAGCTCGACCGTGTCCTGGGATTTGAGGCTAAACGAGGTGTGCGCCTCCTCCACGTCGGGAAGCAGCGAATGAAGTTGCTCGAACAACACGCCGAGTCCGCCGGCGGCGACCACATAGGCGTCGCGTGCTTTCGACTCCACCATCGGCAACCCCTCGGCGTTCGCCACGAACACCGCCGTGGCGCGCGTCTCGCTTTCGAGCCAGTGCGCGAAGCGATCGAAGCGCGCTTCGAGGCTGGTGGCGCCGTCGAGCAGACGCGCCAGCCGCTCGGCGGGCGCGTCGCCCGGAGGGGGCGCAGGCGGCGCAGACACAGGCGGCGAAGACAGCTGGGCGGGCGGCAGGG
>JAEUAF010000860.1 GCA_019695485.1 Sorangium sp. | reverse complement strand
CCCCGGCCGAGCGCGGCGCGCGACGAACCGAGGCTCGCCCCCTTCCATCCGAAGGATCCCGGCCCCGCGCTTAAACAGTGGTCCGCCCCCGGCGACGGCGTGTGGGTACCCATCGGCGACTCGCGCTACCCGCACGAGGAGCCTTACCTCTACAAGACCTTGCTGCACCCGGACGCGACGCGCTCCTGGGGCGAAGTGTTCGTCGTGGCGCTCGACGTACGCCGCATCGACCTCTTCGTCGTCGCCGGCAGTCAGGAGCCGAAGCCCGACGACCCAAACCTCGTCTATGAGCGGCGCGCGCGCATCCCCGAAGCGCACCATGCGGCGCTACTCGCGGCGTTCAACGGCGGCTTCATGACCGAACACGGCGGCTACGGCATGAAAGTGGACGGCGTCGTGATCGTGCATCCGAAGCCGACCGCGTGCACCCTGGCGCTCTACAAAGACGGCAGCATGCGCGTCGCGACCTGGAGCAAAATCGCGGACAGCGAGCCCGACATGCTCTGGTATCGCCAAGCGCCGCAATGCATGTACGAAGACGGCAAGATCCATCCCGGGCTCACCGTTGGAAGCGGCCTCAAATGGGGCGCCACGCTCGACGGCGACACCGTGATTCGCCGCTCCGCCGTCGGCCTCAGCCAAGACCGCCAAGTCCTCTACGTCGCGATCACCAACCACACCACCGCGCGCGCGCTGGCCGACGGCATGCGCCACGCCGGCGCAGTCGACGTCGCACAGATGGACGTGAACTGGTCGTATCCGAAATTCGTACTCTTCGAGCCGAACACCCCCGGCGGAGCCCGCAAAGCCCAAGCCCTCGCGAGCGGCTTCGAATTCTCCGAAGACGAATACATTCGCAAACGCGCCCGCCGCGACTTCTTCTACGCCATCCGCAAATCCCACGTCCCCCAAGCCCCCCCGTAAGCGGGAATGCGGGGACAGGCTCGCCGGGGAGACCTCTTCAGGTGAGCCGAAGCTACGCTCGGAGCGAGGAAGGCACGCTCGCCCGAAGTTACTAAACGTCGTATCGGCACATCTATTTTCGAATAGTCGCGAGAGAATTTGACATTCTTCCCGGATGGGCTCCAATTTCGCGCCGCATGCCACGACTGAACAAGCTTAAGATAGCGACCGGCCCGAGCGACACTTCGCCCCGCGAGCGCACCTCCTTCAATCAAGGCTTCCGCTTTCAGCGTGGCGACGCACCCGACGCTGGCAACAAGCTCGACTACGACTCACTCGCGCCTTGGCTCTTGGCGACCGGGACCGAGCTCATCAGCGAGGGGCTGCGTAAACCCCAGCGCCCTGCCGGCGATCCCGGTGCCGAAGTGTCGTTCGTCGATCCCGCATTCGACGACTCGAACTGGCGCGCGCTCGATGTGCCGCACGACTACGGCATCGAGGGCCCCTTCCAACAGGACTTACCGGGCGAGACCGGCAAGCTGCCGTGGCACGGCCCGAGCTGGTATCGAAAGCGCTTTGAACTTCCGAAAGCCGACACGGGCAAGCGCATCGAGCTCGAGGTCGATGGCGCGATGGCGTTCTCGGTCTTCTATCTGAACGGCAAGCTAGTCGGCGGTTGGCCCTACGGGTATTCGTCCTTCCGTCTGGATCTGACGCCGTACGCGCGGATCGGCGGAGAGAACCTACTCAGCGTGCGACTCTCGAATCCACCGCTGTCGTCGCGTTGGTACCCGGGCGGCGGACTCTACCGAAACCTCTGGTTGCTGAAGACGCACCCAATCCGCGTCGCGCCGTGGGGAGTCTTCGTCTCGACACCCTCGGTATCCGCGAAGCGGGCGACCGTGCAGGTCGACGTGACGCTCGAAAACGGATCCGCGAGCGAAGTCGAGCTAACCCTCGCGACCCAACTCTTCGAAGCCCAAGCCGATGGCGCTCCGGGAGGAGAAGCCGTCGCGACCGCGGAACCGTTCACCTTCAAGCTCGCCCCACAGCTGCAGGCCCTGCGCAGCCACTGCGTGGAGCTGAATAAGCCCAAGCGCTGGAGTCTAACCAGTCCGCGCCGCTATGTCGCCGTGACCAGCGTGCACGCGGACGGCAAGCTGGTCGATCGCGTCCTTACGCCCTTCGGCGTCCGCAGCGTCCGTTTCGACAGCCAGCAAGGCTTCTTGCTGAATGACGAGCGCGTGCCGCTCCAAGGTGTGTGCCTGCATCACGATCTGGGAGCGCTCGGCGCGGCATTCAATCGGAGCGCCCTCGACCGACAACTCTCGCTGCTCCAGGAAATGGGCTGCAACGCCATTCGGACCAGCCACAACCCCCCCGCGCCCGAGTTGCTCGAGCTCTGCGATCAACGTGGGATCTTGGTGATGGTCGAAGCGTTCGACTGTTGGCGTCGCGGAAAGAAGACCCCCGAGGGGCTAAAAGAGGGCGACCCGGGATTTCGCTACTTCGACTATGCGACAGTGTTCGACGACTGGCACGAACGCGATCTGCGCGCGATGATTCGCCGCGATCGGAATCATCCGAGCGTCTTTTGTTGGAGCATCGGCAACGAGGTCATCGAACAGTGGTTTGCCGACGGCTGGAAGCTCTCGACCCGGCTCGCCGGTATCGTGCGCGAGGAAGACCGCACGCGCGCGATCACCAGCGGCTTCAACGGAGAGATCGCCGGATACAGCGGGTTTCAGACCGCGATCGACGTGGTCGGCTATAACTACAAGCCGGACGCTTATGCGCGGCTTCACGCGAGTAACCCCACCATACCCATCGTCGGCAGCGAAACGGCGTCCACGATCAGCACGCGTGGCGAGTACTTCTTCCCCGTGAGCGACGACCCCAGCCAAGGCCAAGTCGACTTCCAAGTAAGCTCGTACGACCTCTCGACGCCTCGCTGGGCGCTCACTCCCGATCGCGAGTTTCAAGGCCTCGACGAGTGCCCGTACGTCGCTGGGGAGTTCGTCTGGACTGGCTTCGACTATCTCGGTGAACCAACGCCGTACAATTCGGACGCCACGAATATCTTGAATTTCTCGGATCCGGAGGCGCGCGCGCTCCACGCCAAGGAGCTCGAGGAGATTGGGCGGCTCAGCGTTCCATCGCGCAGTTCCTATTTTGGAATCATCGATTTGGCGGGGTTCCCGAAGGATCGTTACTACCTGTACCAAGCGCGCTGGCGACCGGAGCTCAAGATGGCTCACATCTTACCGCACTGGAATTGGCCCGAACGCGTCGGTCAGATCACCCCAGTGCACGTCTATTCTTCAGGCGACGAAGCCGAGCTGTTCTTGAACGGCAGGTCGCTCGGTAAACGGAAGCGCAAGGCGTTCCAGTATCGCTTCCGCTGGGACAACGTGGTCTATGAGCCGGGCAAGCTGAAGGTGATCGTTACCCGGCGTGGCAAGCGCTGGGCAAGCGCGACCACGCGCACCACCGGCCGGGCGGAACAGATCGCGCTCGCGAGCAATCGTGAGGCGCTCACGCTCGGCGGCAGCTATCTCGCCTTCGTGACCGTCTCCCTCACGGACGCCGAGTCGCTGACCGTGCCGCGCAGCAAGCTCCCCGTTCACTTCTCGGTCGAAGGCCCAGGTCGAATCGTCGCCGTCGACAACGGCGATCCGACGAGTTTCGAGCCGTTCCAGGCCAGTTCGCGCACGACATTCAATGGCCTGGCGCTGGTGGTGCTGCGCGCCGCGGGCGAGCGCCCGGGCACGCTCGTGCTGCGCGCCGAAGCCGCCGGTCTCACGCCAGCTACACTTCGACTGCGCGTTCGCTGAGCCAATCCGCACCAGATCCAGAAGCGCTACCTGGCGGGTGGGCTCGAGGCCACCCGCCGGAGCTGCGGCTCACTCCACGTCGCGACGCGGGCGCTTGTTCAAGTCGAGGATGCGCTTACGCACGCGCACGCAATCCGGCGTGACCTCTGCAAGTTCATCGCGATCGATGAACTCGAGTGCGTTCTCGATATTGAGCGTGTGCGGCGGGGACAAGATCACGTTCTCGTCGCGGCCGGCCGCGCGAATATTGGTGAGCTTCTTTTCGCGGGTCACGTTGACGTCGAGATCGTTCGGACGGTTGTGCTCGCCGATGACCATGCCCTCGTAAACCTTGGCGCCGGGCCCGACGAACAGCACGCCTCGCGGTTGGAGGTGGAAGAGCGCGTAGGGCGTGGTCTCGCCGGTGCGATCGGCGACCAGCGCGCCGTTCGGGCGGCGCAGCATCGGCCCAGCGTAGGTCTCCCAACCGTCGAACATCGAGTTCAAGAGACCCATACCGCGCGTCTCGGTGAGGAACGCCGACCGGAACCCGATCAGGCCGCGCGACGGCACCCGGAATTCCATGCGCGCCCGACCGAAGCCGAGGTTCGTCATCTTGGTCATCTGGCCGCGCCGCTCACCGAGCCGCGTGGTAATGGCTCCGATGAATAGCTCGGGCACGTCGATCACGACGCGCTCGATCGGCTCCGAGCGCACGCCATCGACCTCGCGCACGATCACTTCGGGCATTCCGAGCGCGAACTCGTAGCCCTCGCGGCGCATGGTCTCCGCCAAAATGGCGAGCATCAACTCACCGCGGCCGAGCACCACGAACGTATCCGGCTCGTCGGTGTCCTCGACGCGCAGAGCCAGGTTTCGCCGAGCCTCCTTGTAGAGTCGGTCGCGAAGGTGGCGCGAGGTCACCCATTTGCCGACTTTTCCGGCAAATGGCGAGCTGTTCACCACGAAACGAATCTTGATCGTCGGCTCCTCGACCTCGATGCGCGGCAAGGCCTCCGGCGTATCGCTCGCAGCAACCGTGTCGCCAATCTGCACGTCTTCGAAGCCAGCCAAGGCTACGATGTCGCCGGCCGCGGCCTTCTCGATCTTCACGCGACGCGTGCCCTCGTACGAGTAAATCGCACTGATGCGCTGGGTCAGCTTATCGGTCGCACCGATGCAGGTCACCGTCTGGCCGACGCTCAGCTTGCCGCGCTTGATGCGGCCGATGGCCAAACGGCCCACGTACTCGTCGTGTTCGATGTTGTGCACCAGGATCTGGAGCGGGCTATCGACGTCGGCCTGTGGAGCCGGCACCTTTTCGAGGATGGTCTCGAGCAAGGGACCCAAGCCCGTGCTCTCTTCTTCGAGCGTGCGCTTGGCGATTCCGTCACGCGCAATCGCGTAGATCACGGGGAAATCGGTCTGGGCGTCGCTGGCTTCGAGCTCACAGAACAGGTCGAAGGCCTCACTCAGCACGTCGTCTGGGCGCGCGTCCGAGCGGTCGATCTTGTTGATCACGACGATGATCGGCAGCTCGAGCTCGATGGCCTTGCTGAGCACGAAGCGCGTTTGCGGCAGCGGCCCCTCAGCGGCGTCCACGAGCAGTAACACGCCGTCCGCCATCTTCAGCGTGCGCTCGACCTCACCTCCGAAGTCGGCGTGGCCGGGCGTATCGATGATGTTGATGGTCGTGCCCTGAAAACGCACGCTGCAGTGCTTCGCGAGGATGGTAATCCCGCGTTCGCGCTCGAGGTCGCCGGAGTCCATGACGCGCTCCACGACCGCTTCGTTTTCACGAAAGACACCCGTCTGACGCAGCATGGCGTCGACCAGGGTCGTCTTCCCGTGATCGACGTGAGCAATGATCGCAATGTTACGGATGTCTTGGCGGAGGCTGGTCATTCGAGGGGCCGAAGCTTGGCCCGGCCCGGAAATGCGGCAACCCGCCGGCCGCGTTTTCTGACGCCGATTGCGCTGAGCGTGGAAATACCCGCCCGCTCGCTGCGGGATGCGCCGCGAAACCGAGAAAATACGCGCGGTGCGGCTCGCTCACGAGCGGGTGACCTTTTTTGCCCGGCGACGCCCCAAAGCGGCGGGAGCCATGCCGCGGGCGCTCAGCCCGCCCACGCCCCGACCCGAATACTGTACGCCACCGCGCGCGCCCGCCCTCGATTGGAGAGCGAGTGGGACGCCCCGCGCCGAACGATCGCGAGATCCCCGGCGCGCAGGGTGCAGCGCTCTTCGCCGGACACCACCTCGAGTTCGCCGCGCTCGCACGTGACATAGGTGCGATCCGCTTGGCGTCCTGCTTCGCGAGGCAGCTCACGACGTGGCTCGAGCTCGACGCGCTCGACGAGCAGGCCCGTCGGAGCGTCGGGGCAAATCGCAGCGACGCTGGCGCCCGCGTCGCCCTTGTGGTCGGCGTTGGCGGGATGAAATTCCAGCACCTGAGGTTCAGCTGCGACAAGCTCCTCCATCGGCACTGACAACGCTGCGGCCACTCGCGCCAAGACCGAGAGCGTGGGATTCGCAGAACCCGACTCGAGGTGCGCCAGGGTTGGGCGCGGCACACCGGAGGCCTCGCACAGGTCCTGCTGCGTGAGCCCGCGCGCTTCGCGGAGCCGTCGCAAGTTGTCGGCCAGTCTGGCTGATAGATGGTCTAACACGTTCATAACATAACCGAGCTCGAGGCCGCCGAGAGCCCCAAACAGCACACGCAACTCGAGCGACGTGACGACCGACTAGCGAGTCCATGAAGGTCGGAATTGTCTGGCTTGCCTCGCTCGCGCTCGCGGCCGCATCCCTAGTGCTCGGCTGTGGCTCGCCACTTCAACCGGCACTCGACGCCTTCGAGGCGGGCCGATTGCCCGACGCCGCACGTGAGTTTCGCGCGCTCGAGCCTGACTTCGAGCACCTTTCTGCGCATGACCAGGCTCGCTACGCGCTGTTTCGCGGGCTCACGGAACTGTCGCTGGGCGATGCCCGCCGCGCCGACGCCTGGCTGGGTCCCCTGAAGGCGGCGCTGGACGCCGAGCCGCGCACGCTGTCAGCCGCCGAGCGCGGCGCGCTGCTCGCAGCGTGGCGCTCGATGGGGCGAATGCCAGGGCCAGCCTCGGCAAATGCGTCTCCCTGAATTGTCAGGCACCCGTAAACGTGCCCGTGCCCGTGCCCGTGCCCGTGCCCGGAAGGCGGAAATTGCTTTCCATCGGATGGCGCGCGTGATCCATGGTCCAGGTCCATCCCTCCACATCGGCCATCTCGCCGCTCCTGTTGCCTCGTTCGGGCACGGGCACGGGCACGGGCACGCGTGGGACCTAAATTTTGGTTGGCCAAAACGTAACGAGCGCGCCGGGCGGCCCCGCGCGA
>JAEUAF010000190.1 GCA_019695485.1 Sorangium sp. | reverse complement strand
CGCATCGAGCCCGGGCTCCGGTGGCTCGACAACGCAAGGCGGCTCCTCATCCGTGGCCGGTGCGGCCAGCGGGGGGATATCGAACGCCAATGGCGGCATCTCGAGCGGCGGCACGAGCTCAGGCCTCGCCGGCGCAAACCCGGGCGGCGGCGCTGGCGCAGCCGCTGGCAGCAGTGGCGCCATGGGTGGCGCAGGCAAGGCGGCGAGTAGCGGAGGCTCAACGGCGGGTGGTGCTGCGGCTGGCGGCGCTGGGACCGGCGGTGCCGGGAACGCTTCCGGCGGAGCTGGCGGAAAGGCTAATGCAGGCGCAGGCGGGAAAGCGAGTGGCGGCGCTGCCGGCGCTGCCAACGCCGGTAGTGGTGGTAGCGGCGGCGCGGACATCAGCGTTCCTACCGGTTACAAGCTCGTCTGGCACGACGAGTTCGACGTCGACGGGGCCCCCAATCCCGCGAATTGGAAATTCGAAAAAGGCTTCGTTAGAAACGAAGAAGCGCAGTGGTACCAGTCGAACAATGCGACCGTACAGGGCGGCCTGCTCGTCATTGAAGCCAGAAAGGAGCGCATCACCAATCCCAATTACACGGGTAGCGGTGATTGGAAGACCACGCGCCAATACGCCGAATACTCCTCCTCGAGCATGCTGACGAGTGGCCTGCAGAGCTGGCAATACGGGCGCTTCGAGATGCGTGCTCGGATCCCGACGGCGGCAGGCATGTGGCCCGCATGGTGGACGCTCGGCGTCAGCGGCGAATGGCCCTCGAACGGCGAAATCGACATCATGGAGTACTACCAGGGCAAGGTGTTGGCGAACGTCGCCTGCGGCACCGCCACGCGCTGGCAAGCCAAGTGGGATTCTGCGACGAAGCAACTCTCCGCCCTCGGCACCAATTGGTCGTCCGACTTCCACGTTTGGCGCATGGACTGGGACGACCAGAATATCCTGCTCTATCTGGATGATCAGCAGATGAACTCGAGTGCGCTCTCGAGCATGCTGAACTCCGACGGCTCGAGCCCGTTCAAACAAAAGGCGTACATGTTGGTGAACCTCGCACTCGGTGGGGCGAACGGCGGGGACCCCTCCGGAACCACGTTCCCGCAGCGTTACGAAGTCGACTACATCCGCGTCTTTCAGAAAAACTAGGCGCGCACCTTTTCTCACCCGGACGGACCGACAGCAACGCGCGGGTTCCGTTTGGCGATTGCGTGTCGGCCCGACGCGGCCAGCATGGCGCACTGATCTCACGTGCTAAACTCCGAGATTCTTGGCGAGCGCGGTCGCGCCATGAACAGCGAGGCAGCCGGAGATGGGTAGTGTGGCCACGGAGGAGGAGACGGAGAAGGAGCTATTGGGTGACGCGAGCCTCGCGCAGCAGCACGAGCTGTCCAGGCTGTTCGCTGCGCATGGCTTCGCATTGAATTCGACGCTCGTCGAAATGCTCGACGAACATTTGTCGCACCGCACCGAGCGGCGTGGCTGCGGCTTCACTCAGGCCACGCGTCACCTCGCCGTGCTCGTCAACAAAGCGCGCGAGAATTCCGCGGACGCGGTCGAAAGACTGTTTCCAGAATGGGCGCGTTCGCGAGCAGGCCGCTCGGGCAACGCCCCGCTTCAGCGAGCGTTGCACGCGCTACCCGCGCTGCTCGAACGCGAGGAGAGCCGAATCCTGGCCGCGCTGATTACTGACCTGGTCGTTCCCGTAAGCGCCAGCGAGGATAGACCTGAGTTGCGTCCGACGTCCGACGATCTGAAGATCGGCACCTGCCCTTTGGCAGAGAAGTACTTCCTCGAGATCACCGACAAATTCGTGCGCCGCAAAGGCCGAGCCAATGTCCTGATCTCGGAGCAGGGCGAGCCCTTGCTAGTCGAGAAGCTCAATCTGGGGGACGACCACTCCTGCATCAGCGTAGCGGAGGTGGTCTTGAATGGCGTCCGACTACCGCCTGGTTGTCTGTTCGGAGTGCACTACGAGGGCGGCGTTACGCTCCGCGAGAATCGAGAAGTGCCTGGTGGGGTGATCCCGGTCGGCGCTTGCTCCGGCTTTCGGTTCTTGAGGCTCACGACGCTCGCCGTATCGCCAGGCAATCGTGAGCGCGCATTTAGCAGGCACTTCAGGTCACAGGTCGAAGCGGGTCTGTTTGCCCCGGGCGAAGCGACCATCGAGCAGCTGCGCCGCGTCGCGCTGGAGCAGCTCTAGCCATGGGTGGCAGGCGCCATCGGCTCACGTCGTTGAAGGTCCTGTTCTCAGCGGACATGGTGTCCGACTCGGGCCTTCGCATGTCGCCTAGCGATCGCAAGCCGGGTGTCGTCTCCGAGGCGCTGCGTCGCACAGTCTGGCCGATCGAATTCGTGGCCCCGGAGCCAACTCCCGTCGTGGATGTCTGCCGAGTCCACGAACAGGATTTCGTGGAGGCCGTGCTCGAACGGCGACGACCAAATGGCTTCGGCTCGGTATCGGCGTCGGTGGCGCGATCGCTGCTGTATACCTGCGGAGCGTGTTACGGCTCGGCGCTGATCGCGCTCGAAGAGGGCGTTAGTGCGTCGCTAACCTCCGGCTTTCATCACGCGGGCCCTCGTGCCGGGCGAGGCTTCTGCACATTCAACGGCCTCATGGTTACTTGTGCACAGCTGTTCAATGAGCGACGGGTGCGTAAGGTGGCAATCCTCGATTGTGACTACCACTACGGCGACGGCACGCAGGCCATCATCGACGCTCACGGTCTTGCCGAGCGCGTGCTTCACGTCAGCTTTGGCCGCACCTACCGCGAGCCGCAGCAGGCTCAGGCCTACCTTGCTGCCGTGTATGCGCTGCGCGGCGAGGTAGCCGCCTTCGAGCCCGATATCGTCCTCTACCAAGCCGGCGCGGATGTGCATATCGACGACCCGCTCGGCGGACTGCTCACGACCGAACAGATGCGCGAGCGCGACCGCGCTGTGTTCGCGATGGCAGCCGAGCTGTCGCTACCCATCACCTGGAATCTCGCAGGTGGCTACCAGGTCGAGCCGGATGGCTCGATCCCGCGCGTGGTCGATTTGCACCTGAACACCTTCGAAGAAGCGCTGCGAGTCTGGAAACTGATCTGACGCGCTGCGCGCGGTCGAGTCGCCCAGAGGCCCTCGTCCGCGCGGCGTGGCGCGGCAGCAACTGCGTGCGTCTTGATTCTGAGCAGCCGACTCGCGCTGGGTGTCTCCGCGTGAGACGCGCGAAACAGCGCGCGGCGCTGTGTCGCCCGAAATTATTGACGAAATCAGGCTGACATAGCTGGCACACGGCTTGAAGTGGAGGCTTAGTCCCCAGCAGCGGAGCCCCACGCATGATGTCACGTAAGCAACTGGAAGAGATCGCGGCCACGGTTCAAGGAATCCCCGTATGGGGCTGTCTGCCCGGCAGTACGGCAGCGCAAGCAGGCGTTCTCTATGGTGACATCGTGCTCTCGGTCAACGGTGTGCTGACGCCGAACATCGATGACTACATCAGAGCGCGCGCCCTGCGCGATGACGGCTATGAGCTCCGCCTCTTCCGCGCCGGCCAGGAGTTCACGCTATTCGTTCCTTTTCGCTCGCCTTCCGATCCAATGGAAGCGCTCGCGAACCAGATCGCGGACGGGCGCTACGTATCGGCCGCCGTTGCGGAGAGCTCAGCGCCGAAGTCCGAGCCCAGCTGAGGCAGTGCGTCAGGTGGCGCTCGCCAAGTCCGCTAGCCAGCGCGCGGGCGTTCGCGCTGCGGCTGACTCGGCGAGCGACCCTACGTGACGCACGACCTCAGCGTAGTCGACGCGGGTCCGCCGCAGTTCACGCAGCTGCGGCGACAGCTCGCGAAATATCAGATCGAGCCCGTAAGGCTCCGACATCGGCGCGCCGTTTCGATCCGGCATCAAGCCAACGAACGGCGGGCGCCGCGATGCGCTCGCACCAACTGTCCAGAGCGTGCAGGGCAATGCGACCGTCGCGTCGTCGAAGAACTCGCGTGCGATCGAGAGCTGCGTCGCGACACTCGAAAGAGCGCGCGCGACCTGCGCGGGGTCTGCGAGCGTGAGCGCGGCGGCGAGGCGCTCACGCAGCGTCGCCTCGGAGCGCACGATCTGCCAAAGCCGGAGCCGGCCCGCGCCCGCGTCCGCGAGTATGACGGCGCGCCCGCTCGAGAGATGGGCGGCGTTTGCCGAATGTAGGCGCGCCCACTCGAGAAGAGCGTGGCGAGCGCTAGCGGAGTCGGCGAAGATCGCGCCGGCAACCGAGTGAAAGCGGAACCCCGAACCCGAACCCGCCCAGTCCGCGCGCCCGGTTCGAGCGGGTTTGATAGCGAGCGAGGCCACTTCGTGCAGCAACGCTCTGCCGTCCACCGGGGGCCAGATCATGCCACCGGGCATCATCGGATCCGGAGTGAACGGTGCCTCCGGACGGCTCCCGTCGTCGTCATCGACCAACGTGATGGCTTCCGACGCCCCCATCGGATCGAGTTCCGAGCGCAAG
>JAEUAF010000766.1 GCA_019695485.1 Sorangium sp. | reverse complement strand
GGTGAAACCGCGGCGTGGAAAACTCTGCAGGTCGGGTTGTGGCGCCGGAGGGCTCACGGGCATTCGGGCTTGCGCCGTGGCAACAGGCTCGCTCTCGTGCGCCAAGCTCGGCGAGATACTGGCCGCGAAGGAAGACGGGCGATTGGCGAGGGTCGGCACGGCGGCGAACGAGCGCGCACCGACGGTCGGCTGAACGCCCTCGCTGCCGATGCGATCCGGAACCACGAGGATCACCACGCCGACGTATAGGAGCGCGCCGAGCGCGAGCGCCACCGCCGGTGACCACCGCCATTCGCTAATCTGAATCCATATTTTCGACGCCCACATGTGCGACGGCCCCGTGCGCCCGGGATTCTACACCGATCTTCAACCCTGCGCTGCGGCTTCCTCACAGCGAATTTCGCCACAGTCCGGCCCCGAGGACCTGAGGCAAGTGGAGCGGCTACGCTCTCGGGTCTACCCCCCTGAAAGCGCGTCCTCGGTGATCTCTTCAGGAATGCTGAAATCCTCCAGGTTATCCAAGTATCCGTGGGGCAAGCTGACCACTTGGGTGCCCCCACTCTTGCCCCGCGGGACACGGACGGCGACGATCGGGAAGACCTGCTCGCGATCTACCTGCGCAAGGATGCCACGCAGATCCTCGAGGGATTCCATTTGCATGACCCGCTCTCGCAGCTCGGCGCTCCCGCGGAACCCCTTCGTGTACCAGGTTGCGTGGCGTCGAAAAGCTCGGATTGCCGGCCGCTCACCGAACCAAGTCGCGAGAAGTTTGGCATGTTCTTGCATCACGTCGGCGATTTCTCCGAGCCTCGGCGGCGTCGAAGGCGGCTTGCCGTCGAAGACCTCGGCGAGCTCTCGAAAGAGCCAGGGTCGGCCGAGGCAGCCGCGCCCCACGATGACGCCGTCGCAGTCCGTTTCGCGCATCATGCGCAGGGCGTCCTGGGCCTCCCAAATGTCCCCGTTGCCGAGCACGGGAATCGAGACCGCCTGCTTCAGTTCGCCGATCGCTGCCCAGCGAGCCTCGCCCGAATAGAGCTGAGCCGCCGTGCGCGCGTGCAGGCCCACGGCCGCACAACCCTCGGCTTCTGCGATTCGGCCGGTGTCAAGGAACGTGAGCAGCGCGTCGTGCACGCCAAGCCGGAACTTGATCGTGACCGGAACCTTGCCGGCGTTCTTGACCGCCGATCGAACGATGGCCTCGAGCAACCGTCGTTTGACGGGCAGCGCCGCGCCGCCGCCCTTCGACGTCACTTTGCGCACCGGGCAGCCGAAATTCATGTCGAGATGGTCAACGTGCCCTTCGCCCACGAGGCGTTTGACTGCTTCGCCCACGTAGTAGGGGTCCACCCCGTAGAGTTGCAGACTGCGCGGTGTCTCGTCCGGACCAAAGCTCGCGAGGCGCAGCGTCTTTTGATTTCCCTCCACCAGCGGTCGCGCCGTGATCATCTCGCTGACGTACAGGCCCGCGCCGTAGCGCTTGCAAATGGACCGAAAAGGATAGTCCGTGACGCCCGCCATCGGCGCCAGCACGACGGGTGGCCACACGCTGAGTGGCCCGATTGAGATCGGCTTGAACTCGCCGGGGCGCGCCAGCGGCACGTCCTGGTTTAGCGGGCTCACATAGGACTCGGTGGGGGCGTTCGTCTCAGGCGTCACTGCTAGCGATCTCCAGGCAGAGTCGTACGCGGCCGCTTGCCTTTCCAAGCCTGCCACGCTTCGCGGGTCTTCGGCGCCAGTGCATCGTCGCAGGTCGGCGGTCGTTCTAGCCCGAGACGCGAACGGTGGCCTTCAGGCTCGCCGCTGTGGGAAAAGAGAATGCGCTCATGCTCGTCGATGAAGAAGGCGTCGAGCAGTCCGCGCTTGTCGGCTGCCGGCCAAGCGTAGGCCACAAAGTGGCGTTCTGCGGCCTCCTCGTCGACCTCGGATGCCGGGCGCGCGGTCCAGCCGCCGCCCGGTGTCGGCAAGCAAATGATGAATAGATAGCCGCCCATCGGAACCGCCGGACCCAGCGCAGTCTCGAGCGGAAGCGGGTAGCGCTCCAAAATGGGGGGTTCCAAGCGATGAACGCCGCGTAGCGCGACCCTGCCGGTGAGCTCATCGAGCAGCCCGGCCGAGCCGATGCCGTCGTGGTCCGGATCGACATCCGCGCGGCGGCGCATGCTGTCCTCAGCAAACAGAATCTCGCGCAGCTTGGAGACGGCCGTATCCTCGGTGGCACGCGTGCCGGCTTCCACGATCCCGGGCATGGCCTCGACGATCAGGAATCTGAAAAAGCCGATCATGGCTAGCACGCCCGCAGCCAGCGTCAGCCAGCTCAGCAGTCGATTGACTCCGCGCGGCAGCGCGAGATACGCGATGAACACCGCGACCAGCACGAACGGCGCGAGCTTGAGCAGCAGCAGCGAGCTCGCCGCCACGCCGCAGAGCCCGACGTACAGCGCGAGGCGCGGCGGCGGGCTTGGCTCGGTCTGCTCAGAGCTCGGCAATTGGGGTTAGCGGGACGGCGGGCGTGAGCTCGAGCGCACGCTTTCGACGTCCAGAGGCACGTCGTCGCCGGCCAGAGAGTAGCCAATCAGCGGGCGACTCGAGGGGTCCGGCTTGGTTCTGAGCGCAGAGCGTGATGAACTCGCGCTCGAGCGCGGAGACGGATCCGCCTCGGTGATCGCGGCGCGAAGCTCCTCCGGGGCCTCAGCGGCACGGCGCATGGCGCTGCCGCGTAGGGCGCTGGGCGATTCGGACGGTGGCGCGACGGCGCTCGGCGAGGGCGTGCGCGTGCGCGTCTCAGCGCTGCTGCGACTCGTGCTCGGCGCAGGCGGTTCCCATTGGCGATCCAGCTCGCCGAGCTCGATCTTGGCGAGAGGAATGCGCGACGACTCGCTGCGCGTCACGAGTGGAATCGGCGCGTCGGCGCGTTCGGCGAGCTCACTCGCCAGCGTGATGGGGCGCGCGCTCGAAGCGCTTCGCGCGCGACCAAGCTCGGCCTTCAAGTGGTCGCGTTCGCGCGCGGTCTGGGAGGCCGCGAGCAGCGCCTCTTCGCGCTCAGTTTGCAGGCGCATCAGCACTTCGCGGTTGGCGTCGCTCTCACTTACAAAACGTTTGAGGTCAGCCTCCGCCTTGCGCAACCGGCGCAGGAGCTCCTCGCCCTGGCCGCCCGCCGCGTGCGCCGCAGCCTGCAGGCTTTGAGTTTCTTCCCGGCTGGCTGCCAGCGACTCCTCGAGGGATGCGAGGCGCCGGCTGAGCTCGGTGACCTCGAGCGCATGCTCTTCCCAAAGGCCCGCGATGAAGGTGTCCTGCTCGTCGATCAGGAAGGCACGCTCGCGTGCACTCTCGCGCTCGGTGCGCTCGAGTGTCTGTTCGAGCAGAGCGACCCGATGTCGCAGCGAAAGCTGCTCTTCGTCGGCCTGGTTGAGCAGCGTGCGGAGGCGCTCGAGTTCCTGGATCGCCTCGCCCTTGGCCTCGCGCGCGCTACTGACGACCGCGGCGACGTGCTGCACCGTGCGCAGCAGCGCCCCGAGGTTCGCCTCGGCGCGCGTACAGGCGGCCACCGCAGCTTGCGCGTGCGCCTCACCGCGTGCCGCGAGCGTCCGGGACAAGGTTCCGCCGGGTGGAATACCGCTTTCGTAGAGGCCAATCGCATCCGTCGGCTGGCTTGCGGGCGGCGGGCGAAGGGTATCCGTCGTGTGTTCGGCGGGGGACCCATGTGCGCTGAAGGAAGGAGGCATTGAACTATCTCGCACTCTCGGTACACATGTCGGACTGAGTCTTACCAGACTACGTGAGTGACGCCTCCGATGGAAGGGTGCAAACTTACCCCGGGGCACATGTTTTCCGAGACCTCGACGGCCGAGCCACCTACTCAATCCAACGGCGCTCTAGAGGGCGGGGCCACGGGGCCTTCTGCCCCCAAGCCGTCTCAGCTCGACGCGCAGCTCAGGCGACTCGGTGACAATTCGGTGCGCTTCGCGCGCTTGCCAGCGGCAGACAAGGCGCAGCTGCTCCGCGAGGTTGCTCGGCGCTTTTACGCGCAATCCGCGGCCATGGTCGAGGTCGCGAACCGCGCGAAGGCGGTCGAGCCGGAGAGCATGCTTGCGGGCGAAGAGTGGTTCTCGGGACCGGTGATTTCGTTACGCGGAATGCGCTTGTTCGCCCAGTCGCTCGACGACGTCGCGCGTTACGGGGCTCCGCGAATTCCCGACTCGCACCTGACGACGCTCGCGTCCGGGCAGCGCGCGGTGCGGCTTACGCCCGGCGATGCGTATGATTCGGCATTGTTTCGGGGATGGCGCGCGGACGCTTGGCTCGAGCCAGGCGTCGAGCTGCAACGCATTGCAGAGAGTCAGGCGAGTTTCTACCGGGAGCGCGATCCAGATGGGCGCGTGGTGCTCGTGCTCGGCGCCGGCAACGTGGCGTCGATCTCGGTGCTCGATGTGCTCTATCACTCGTTCGTCGAGGGCTCGGTTTGCCTGCTCAAGATGAGCCCGGTGAACGCCTATCTGCTTCCGTTCTACGAGCGCGCGTTCGAGCCGCTGATTGCGCAGGGGTTTCTCGCGATTACTCACGGGGCTGGTGAGGTGGGCGCTTATCTGACGGCGCACGCCGGCGTCGAAGCGATTCACGTGACGGGTTCCGCGGATACTCACGACCTCATCGTCTGGGGTCCGCCTGGACCCGAGCGCGAGGCACGGCGGCGCTCGAACAGTCCGCTCACCCATAAGCGCGTCACGAGTGAACTCGGCAACATAAGCCCGGTGCTCGTGGTTCCGGCGCGCTACACAGACGCCGAGCTATCCGCTGCGGCGCGCAGCATCGCGGGGATGGTCGTCCACAACGCGTCTTTCAACTGCAATGCGGCTAAGATGCTCGTGACCGCGCGCGGTTGGCCGCAACGCGAGGACTTGCTCAGGCGCGTCGGTGAGGTGCTCACGAAATCGCCGACACGCCGTGCCTACTACCCGGGCGCACGGGGGCGATTCAGTTCGCTCCTGGCCGCCGCAGCGGACGCGAAAGTCGAGCGCTTCGGTGAGCCAGGTGAGGGCGCTCTGCCCTGGACGCTCATCACGGGGCTCGATCCATCGAGTGAGTCGCCGCTGTTCCGCGTCGAGCCATTTTGCGCCATCCTGAGCGAAGTTTCGCTCGAGGCCACGGATGCGGCCGAGTTCCTTGCGCTAGCGGCCGACTTCGCCAACGAGCGCCTATGGGGCACCCTGAACGTGATGTTGATTGCGCCGCCGAGTGTGGAAAAGGATCCGGCCTTGGCCGGCTCGCTCGCCGCTGCCGTGGCCGCGCTCCGCTACGGGACGGTCAGCGTGAACCTGTGGCCGGCTGCCGGTTACGGTCTGGGGTCGCCGCCTTGGGGTGGCTATCCAGGCGCTACGCTGGCCGACGTGCAATCTGGGATTGGCTGGGGCCACAACGCGCTGCTGCTCGACCACGTGCAAAAAGTCGTGCTGCACGGGCCGCTACTCGGATTCCCCCAGCCGTTCTGGTTTCCGGGCCATGCGCATCTGAGCGAACTCGGCGCCGCGCTTGCAGGGGTCGAGGCGTCGCCCGGCCTCGGAGGTGTGCTCCGAGCCGCTTGGGCGGCCGTGCGCCCCTAGCGCTGCGATTAGCGCCGCGACGTCAAACTCTGCGCCCGCTGAGCTCCGCGGCGTCGCTCCTTCGCGAGCGCGGCGAGATAGTCGTCGAAGTCGAGCTGCATCGTGTGTCGCGGGGAATCCCCAAAGCGTCGGCGCACTCGGGCGCGCTCCTTTTCGGCGTCAGCGAGCATGCTGCTCTCGCTCGGCAAGACATAGCCGCCCGACAGTTCCGCGGCGACGAGCTTTGCTTGCTGCTCGGCGATCGGCATCACGGGTCCGAGCGGTTGACAGAGCCCAATGAAGTAGAGCCCCCGGATTTTCGGAGGGATGACCCGCAGGAATAGGGGACAGCTCGTTTTCGGGAGCGCTAACGAACCGCTCGTCGAAGAACGGGAACGTGACACGGTAGCCGGTGGCGTACACGATAGCGTCGATCTCTTCGACGCTGCCGTCGGCAAAATGAACGGCGCGCCCCTCGAAGCGCGTCATCCGCGGCTTGGCCTCGAGCGCGCCGGCGCCGAGTAGCGGAAACAGGTCGTTCGACACCGTCGGGTGCGCGTCCCCGAGCCGATGATCTGGCAGCGGCAGTCCGAAGCGAGTCGGGTCGCCCACCGCCACGCGGTACCAGAGCTCGGCCAAGAATCGCCGCAGTGCCTCGGGGAGCACGCGAGGCAAATTGCTGGCCTGATCGAGCGGACGCCCCATCACGTATTTCGGGAGCACCCAGGCTCCGCGGCGCGTCGACAGGAACACTCGGCCGTCGCCCTTCGCGCGCGCAAGCTCGCTGGCGATGTCCACGGCGCTGTTGCCGATGCCCACGACCACGACGCGCTTGTCGCGCAGGTCGTAGGGCTCCGTGGGGTCGACGTAAGCGTGTGCGTGAAAGCTGACACCGCTGAAGGTCCCGGGGATCGCAGGCGGCAGGCGGGGATCCCAGTGGTGTCCATTCGCGACTACCACCGCGTCGAAGTGCTCACGCTCGCCGCCTGAGAGACTGACTTCGAAGCCGCAATTCGCGCTAGGCTCGACGCGCGTCACCGAGGTTTCGAAGCGGATGCCGCGTGAGAGCTCGAAGCGCTGCGCATAGTCCTCCAAGTAGCGCGCGATCAACCGATGTTCCGGATAGTCCGGAAAGCTTGCCGGCATCGGGTAATCCCGAAACTGCATGCGATCACGCGACGTGTTGATGTGGAGCGAGCGGTAGGCCGCGCTCTTTCCGTTCGAGTTCTTGAAGACCCAGAGCCCGCCAACGCGGTCGCTCGCCTCGAAGGCGCACCAGTCGAGTCCGGCGTCGGAAAGCGCCTTGCACGCTGTCAGGCCCGACGCTCCTGCGCCGATCACGCAAACTCGCCGTGCCTTCGTCACGGGCTGCACACGAAAATCGGCGACGGCTGCCATGAGCTGAGGAGGGCGGAAACATGAGGGGCGCGAGCGGTGGCGGCAAGCTCGGCCAAGAGGCCAGCGGGCTTTGTGCTCGCTGCGAGTGGGGCGGTGTTGCGCCCAATCGCGGGTGGAGACGATGCGGCCCGCGCCACGCGGTAGAAATGTCAGTAAGTTGAATACATTCAGCGGCCTCGCTCCCCAAGACAAGCTCTGAGAGCTGGTTTACGCTTGCTGTTCCGAACTCCGGCAAGCCGCCTGGATGATCTCCCTCCCCGCTTCGAGCTAAGCCCCGCCTCCATGCCGCGCATCCTCGTCGTCGAAGATTCCTCCACCATGCGCGCCTTCGTGCGTGCCGCCTTGGAGGAGCAGGTCTCGAGCGTGGGCGAGCTCAGCGTGGTCGAGGCCGCGAGCGGCTTCGACGCGCTCCGCTTGTTGCCCCGAGGCCCTTACGCTCTCGTGATTACAGACATCAACATGCCCGATATCAACGGGCTCGAGTTGGTGCGCTTCATTCGTAGCAGCGAGCAGCATCAGGCCACCCCGATCGTGCTGATCTCGACGCAGTCTTCCGAGCGCGACCAGCAGCGGGGGCTTTCGCTCGGCGCCGACGCCTACCTTGCCAAACCATTCACCGAGGATGCCTTGCGTCGCGTCGCCTTCGAGCAGCTCGAGCGGACGCGACTGAAGGCCTCTCCGAATGGCTGAGATCTCCGACAAGGCGCGCGAGGAGTTTTTCTCCGAGGCGCAAGAGATCATCGAGACGCTGTCGCGCAACCTGCTCGCCCTCGATACGGCTTCTCGGGAAGGCAGCTACGATCCTTCGCTCATCAACGAGGCGTTTCGCGCGGTCCACACCCTCAAGGGCCTGGCTGGGCTGTTTGGCGCGACCCGGCTCGGCTCGATGTCGCACCGCCTAGAGGACCTGCTCGACGCCTTACGCCTCGGGCGCATGGTTCTCTCGGCGGAAACGCTCGACGTGCTGTTCTCGGCAGTCGACGCCTACAACAAAGTCTTGGAGCTCGAAAAGGCGGGCATCGATCAGAGCCTGCCCGAGGTCGACGCGCTGCTTGGCAAGTTGGATCGCCTGGGCGCCGGCGTCCCCGATCGATCGAGCCCGGTCAGCGAGTACGAATTCGACGCCGGCATGCTGGCCGTGCTCACTGAGTACGAGGAGCATCGCCTCAAGGTGAACGTGGAGCAGCGCTTGTCGCTGTATCGGTTGCGCGTCCAGTTCGACCTAGCAACGATCGACCGCGCGCTCGAGCAAATCAAAGAGCGCGCGCGCCTCCACGGCGAAATCATCACTTACTTGCCGACGGGTGAGACTACGAGCGCGGACAGTATCGAGCTCGATCTGCTGATGGCGTCGAAGGACACCTTGGCGACGCTGATCGGCGCCCTCGGTGCCGACAATGTCGTGATTGAGGAGATCCCCAGGCGCCGCGCGCCCGACGCCCCCGCGCCGCGCGCCCCGCTGCAGTCGAACTTGGCCATGCCGCTGCCGAGCGCTCCGGTCCGCGCCGGCGACTCGATGCCCCCGCCGGTGCGCGAGACCGATCGCGGCGGTCCGATGGAAAAGGAGCGCTCGCTGCGCTCGCTGACCCAGACCGTGCGCGTCGACATTCGTAAGCTCGACCACCTGATGAACATCGTCGGCGAGCTTGCCATCGTGCGCGGTGCGTTTTCCCGCATCGCCGAGCGGGTCAGAAACGACGGTCAGCGCCAGCTTGCGGCGGAGCTCATGCGCTTGCATAGAAACTTCGACCGCCGCCTCAGCGAAATGCAGGAGGGCATCCTCGAGGTGCGCATGGTGCCGCTCGGCCAGGTCTTCGAGCGCTTGGCGCGTGTCGTGCGCCAGATTAGCCGCGAGCTCCACAAGGAGATTCGGCTGGTCATCACCGGCGCCGAGACCGAGATCGACAAGCTGATCGTCGAGGAGCTCAGCGACCCGCTGATGCACATGATTCGGAACGCGATTGATCATGGTATCGAGTCGGCCGAGCGTCGCGCTCAAGTCGGCAAACCCAACGCCGGCACCATCGCGCTGAACGCCTATCAAAAAGGCAACCACGTGATGATCGAGGTCGAGGACGATGGCCGCGGCATCGACGAGAGCGCAATAGTCGAGCGCGCCGTGCAGCTCGGCAAGCTCGAGCGCGCCGACGTGGGAGAGCTCGCGCGCGAGGAGATCCTGGGGCTGATCTTCCTGCCCGGGCTCTCCACCCGACAAAGCGCGGACGACGTTTCGGGTCGCGGTGTCGGCATGGACATCGTCAAGACCAACATCGGCAAATTGGGCGGCGTGATCGACGTGCACAGCGAAGTCGGCATCGGCACCAAGATGACGATCACGCTGCCGATCACGCTGGCCATCGTCAGCGCGCTGATTGTGCGCGCCGAGGCGCAGGTGTTCGCTCTTCCGCTGGCCAGCGTGTCCGAAGCGCTCAGCTTGGACGAGGCCAGCGTGCGCGTTCTCGACGGGCGAGAGGTGGTGACGCTGCGCGGTTCGACGCTGCCTATTTGTCGGCTGTCCCGGCTCTTGAACCTCGAACGCGCGCAGGATTCCTTGACGCGTCAGGGCTTCGTGGTGGTGGTCGCGCTCGGGAGTCGCCGCCTTGGCTTGGCGGTCGATCATCTCTACGGGCAGCAGGACATCGTGATCAAGCCGCTCGGTCGATCGCTGCGCAACGTGCGTGGCTTCGCCGGCGCCACCGAACTCGGCGACCAGCGCGTGGGGCTCGTGCTCGACGCCGCTGCGCTGATCGAGGAAATGTTGGTCGGCTCGGAACAGCCGCGCGAGCGAGCCGGGGTCGCCCATGGCTGACCTCGCCAAAGTCGCCCCGGCGAGACCGCTGCGACGGGGGATGGATCGCGGCCCTGTGCGCGAGTTCCTGGTGTTCGGCCTGGCGGGCGAGCTCTACGGAGTCGAGCTCACCGGGATCAAGGAGATCCTGAGTCCGCCGCCGATAACCACTGTGCCGAGAGCGCCACGCGAGGTCGTCGGCGTCTGCAGCGTGCGCGGTCTGCTGGTCACGGTGCTCGATTTGCGGCGTCGGCTGCGACTCGAGGAGCGCGGGCCAACGCGGCGCTCACGCATTCTATTGGCGATGGCGGACACGGGCGAAGTGAGCGGTTTATTGGTCGACGAGGTGCGGCAGGTCGTGCGCCTCGCCGAAGCCGAGATCGAGGTGGCAGCTCAGGCGCTCGGTGGTGACTTGGCCGAGCACGTCCTCGGCGTGGGCAGGCCTGGGGGGATGTTCCTCATTCTTTTGGATCTGAAGGCCATTGTGAAGGACTGACGATGCCGTCGAACCGCCAGCGCCCCGACTTGCAGAAGAGCCTCGTTGGCTTCGTGGTGGGCGATGTGTCCTACGCCGTGAGTATCAGCTCCGTGCGCGAGATCGTGAACCCAGCGCCGCTCACGGAGCTGCCGCATGCGCCGCCGTCGGTGGCCGGAGTGATGGACCATCGTGGCGAGGTCGTGCCCGTCGTCGACTTGCGCTCACGCTTCGGGCTCCCACCCAACGCCAACCCGAAACGAGCCAAGTGGATTCTGATCGACGTGGACGGGCGCACCGTGGGCCTGGCCGTCGATCGCGTGACCGATGTGTTTGGCACCGGGGGTTCCGAGGTTCAACCGGCTCCGACGCTCGGTCGTGGCGACGATCAGCGCGGCATCGTGGGGGTTACCAAGCACGAAGGAAGCCTGGTATTCGTGCTGGATACCGCTCACTTCGACGTGATCACGCAGTCGCTGCGCCCGCCGCCGCTGCCGGCCGGGATGCTGAGGGAGGCGCGCTGACCATGGGCACCGAAGCGGACGCACGTCTCCTGTCTCACGATCCCGAGGTGCGTCGGCGCGCCACCTCCGAGCTCTTGGAGCTCGACTCGCAGGCCGTCGCCGAGCAAGTGATTTTGGCGCTCGCGGACGAGGACTGGCGCGTTCGAAAAGAGGGCGTCGCGGTCGCGCTGGCACTTTCGCCCAGCGTTTCGATGTTGGAGCGACTGGTGGCTGCGTTTCTGCCTTCGGACAATGTCGGGCTGCGCAACGCAGCGGTCGAGGCGCTCGGCGGCTACGGCGAGGCCGCGGTGCGTGCTCTCGTCGCCAAGATGCCCCAGTTCGACGCCGACGGTCGCAAGCTCGCGGCCGAGGCGCTCGGTCGCTCCGCGCAGTCGAGCGCGCTCGACGTGCTCGCTCAGTTGCTGGGTGACGACGACGTCAACGTGCGCGCGGCCGCGGCGGAGGCGATCGCGGGCATTGGCGCGACTGGCGCCGGAGCGGCTGGGGCGCTGCTCGAGCAGTGTCTGTCGTCGAGTGACGTGATTGTCGCGCTGGCCGCCATCGAAGGCCTGAATTCGCTGGGTACGGTGCTGCCCTGGCCCGCCATCGAGGGCTGTCTTCGACAGCCTGCGCTACGGCGAGGGGCATTGCTCGCCGCGGGGCGCTCGGCGGATGCCCGAGCGGTGCCCGTGCTCATCGAAGCGCTGGGCTCGGCGCGCGGCGCGACGCTCGGCGACGTGGTGACTGCCTTGCGCGAATTCGTGCGGGAGCCGCGCTTACTCGAGAGCGTGCGTGACAGCGCGCGCGACTTGAAGCCGCGCGCTCGCGAACAGCTGATTCAGCTGATCTCCGACGAGGACGGGCGCGACGCCGTACGCCGGGCAGCTCTGGTCGTCACCGGCGCTCTCGGCTTGGAGGACGCGGCGGAGTGCGCCGTGCGCGCGCTCGGCGATGATCGCTTCATAGCCGAAGCACAGGAAGCGCTCGAGTTGTTGGGGGAGCAGGCCGTGTCGGCGTTGGTGCGCGCCACGCGCTCGCACGACCCGCTCGCGCGCGGCGCGAGCCTGGGTCTCTTGGCGCGCGTCGATAGTGACATGATCCCCGAGGCCGCCATCGTCGCCGCGCGGCAAGCGCTGCGCGATCAGTCCGCCGAGGTGCAGACCGAAGCGTTGTTGGTGCTGTCTCGCTTTGGCGACGCGGATTGTTTGGTCGACATCGGGCGCAGCTTGGCCCCGATTTCCTCTCCCTTGACCGCGCAAGCGGCGGAGTCCGCGCTGCGCCAGCTCTCCCAGCGCTGCCCGGCCGAGGCGCTCGAGCTCTTGCGCGTCGCAAAGCCGGATTCACCGGACGCCCACGCGGCGTGTGTCGTGATCGCCGCCCTCGGCGGCAGCAGG
>JAEUAF010000705.1 GCA_019695485.1 Sorangium sp. | reverse complement strand
CACCCACAGGTTCCAAGTGCTCGGAACGTTGGTGACCGTCAAATTCTGCTGCTTGACCGAGCCCGCCGGCTGCTGGCCAGGCGGATCGCGGAGCCAAACCATCAGGTAGGCGCTCTTGCCCCCGATGTCCGCGCTCGACGACAGCCAGATGTCGTACGAAGCGTTGTATTGGCTCGTGTTCCCGTTGGCTTTCCAGCGCCAGCCGGTGCGAAGAGAGGTAATGGTGTTCAGGGCCTTGGGAAGCCCGCACTCCCCAGACACCTGGTCTGAGTACTTGCCGCAAAACATCGCCGGGTACGAGGCGGGCTGGTATTGGGGCCCCGCGGTGCCAGCCATGCTGACCACCGTAAAGGAGGAGCCGAGCCAGGAAACTGTCTGCGACTGGAAGCCTGGCCCCCAGCCGTTCGCAATGAAGAAGTAGTTGGCATCGTTCCGCAACGTGGCCGCCTTCGCGTAACGTTGATCGGAGGTGCCCATGCCCTTTTGCGCGGGCGTGCCGAAACCCGGGGCGACGGATGCACCCGCGACGCCAGTCGACGCGCCCCCGGAGGCCACGACGCCGCCGGAGCCCGTCGCGACAGTTCCTCCCGAGCCGGTAGCGGTGGTCCCACCTGCGCCGTCGTTGTTGTCCACCGCGGAGGCATCACAGGCCGAAGCGAGAGCAGTCCCGAGCAGCAGAGCGCTCGAGCGAAGGAGGTTCGAACGACTGAGCTTGGTGCGGAAAGCGTTATGAATCATGCAAATCTCGGGGTTCGAACTTTAATGGAAGAGAGCGTGCTGCGCAGCCTTCCCAAGGATCGCCGGCATCAGGCGTGGCGAAGCCGCGAATTGTGGAAAATTCCACGGACCCGGATCGGGTCTGGATTAGAGCGCGCTCAGGGGGGCGGATGTCTCCGGGAGAGGAAAGCGATCTACTTTTCTTCACGTCGCGCCGTCCGTCGAGCACTTTTAGGCGCTGCCGTGTGGGGGCAGCGCGGACCAAGTGGGTCCCGAACGCCGCGCGCGCCCTTCGCTCGCCATTCTGGCCTTCGGCGTCGCACTCGCGCCCGGCTGGGGCGCGGAACACCGAGTGGGGCGGCCGAACCCGCATCAGCCTCGCGGGTCTCGCTCGCTCGCTCGCTCGCTCGCTAGTGAGCGCGAGGGGTGGCGGCGGCCCGCGTGTGCGAGACGACGCCACCCGCTCAGGCAGCGATTACTTGCTCTCCGCCTCTTTGAGAGCGCGGTTGATGAGCTTCTTGAACGCGGCCTCGGGCTGAGCACCACTCAAGAAGTACCCATTGATCACGAAGCCAGGCGTGCCGTTGATACCAGCGGCGTTGCCGACCTTCGTGCTCGCTTCGATCTTCGCCTTGTGGCGACCTGAATCGAGGGCTGACTTGAACTTGTCCATGTCGAGCCCAAGCTCCTGCGCAATCTTCTCGAGCGCGGGACGCTGGATGTCGGGCTGGGCCTCGAACAGCTTGTCGTGGAATTTCCAGTAACCGGAGTTGCCCTTCTGCGAGTACGCCTCCTGGGCGGCCTCGGCGGCGAGCGGCGCGTCCTTGTGGAACGGCAACGGCATGTCCTTCCACACGAAGCGCACCTTGTTGCCGTAGCTCTGCTCGAGCGTCTTCAGGGTTTCTTCGACGCGCTTGCAGAACGGGCACTGGTAGTCCGAGAAGATCTGCACGACGACCTTCGCCGTCACGCCACCTTTGACGGGATCGGAAGCATCGGGTGCCGGGACGTCCTTCTTCTCGGGCGGCGGCGGCTCTTTACCTTCCTTCGTGACCTCGTCGTAGATCTTGTTGCGCGCGACGCCACGGCCCACTGCGGCCTTGGCTTTGGCGAGCTGCTCGTCGATGACCGACTTGAACTTCTCGAACGGTTGCGCGCCGCTGAGGCGCACGCCGTTGATGAAGAAGTGCGGGGTGCCGCGGGCCTGGAAGTCGTTGGCTTGTTCCACGCTCGCGTCGAGACGCTCGGCGAACTTGTTCTGGTCGATCGCAGCCTTGGCGCCACTCCAGTCGATGCCGACCTTGTCTGCGATGGCTTTGAGGTCGTCGTCCTCGAGCTTCGGTTGCGAAGCGAACAGCGCGTCATGGGTCTCCCAGAAACCCTTGTCGCCCTTCTTGCTGTACGCGTAGCGCGCGAAGATCGCGGCCGGCTTGGCGCGGTTGTGGAAGGGTAGGGGGTTGTCCTTCCAGATGAAGCGCACGTCGTTGGCGTAGGTGTCCGCGACCTGCTTCAGCGTGTCTTCGACTCGCTTGCAGAACGGGCACTGGAAGTCCGAGTAGATGACGATCGAGACCAGGGCATCTTTGGCGCCGCGGACCGGATCATCGGAAGCGACTGGCACGCGCCAGACGCTCTTGTCGTCTTCCTCTTCCTTGGCTTCCTTCTTCTCGGGCGCCTTGGCTTGCTCGGGTTGCGCGGTCTGGTTCTTGTTGGTGAGCGTCACGTACACGTCGGAGGGACGCGTGCCGCCCGCCACGAGCTTCTTGGCATCGGCGAGCTGCTGATCGATGACTTCCTTGAACTTGTCGAACGGCTGCGCGCCGCTCACGCTGACGCCGTTGATGCGGAACGCGGGCGTGCCGTTCGCGCCGACCTTCTGGGCCAGAGCCAGATCTTCGTCGACCTTCGCCGCGAATTTCTTGGCCGAGTAGGCCTCCTTGAACTTCGCCTTGTCGACGCCGGACTGCGCGGCCCACGCCTCGAAGTTCTCGTCCGTCAGGTTCTGCTGATTCGCGAACGCGAGATCGTGGAACTTGAAGAATGCGGCACTGCCGCCGAGCCCGAACACCGTGTTCGCAGCTTCGGCCGCCGGGCGCGCGCGATTGTGAAACGGAAGCGGGTTGTGCTTGAACACAATCCGCACCTGGTCTTTGTACGTGTCCTCGATCTGCTTCATCGTCGGACCGACGCGCGAGCAGAAGGGGCACTGGAAGTCACTGATCTCGACGATCGTGACGGGAGCGTCGGCCTTGCCCTTTTGGGGGTCCTTGGCGCTGACGGGGACACTGGCGGCACTTTGATCGGCGACGCCGCCGTTGGGTGACGCTGCACTTTCGGCCTGGATGTCGGGCCCCGCCTTGCGGTCGACGCCCCACATCAGGAACACGCCGGCCATGAAGCTCATGATGAAGCCGACGATGGCAGTTCCTTTATTCATGGAAACCTACTCCTCAATAGACAGACTAAGAACGAACGAACGAGAAAACGTGGACAACGAGCGCGCGCTCGAGCTCGGGCAGTGCCGCTATCGACCTGCCAGCGCTCTTCGCGCACTCACTGACTCGGCCCCAATGAGAGCCTGAGAGAAAACCCGCTCCACACAGTCGGCGTGGAGCGCATCCGGACCGATGGCGCGAGCCTCAGCGCGGCGGACGCTCGATGTTCGAGCGGTGCGCGCTGCGTTCACCGTCCGCCCCCGCATCGAGATCTGCTCGATAGCATGGTGGGGGCGCAAGCACGTAACGAATGGGCGGCACGCGCGGCACGAACTCGAGCGCGGGCGGCTCGGGTGCTCGCTGCGGGGATGGGCCGCTCTCCAAGTGACGGTCCGCCTTCTTGTCGCAGCCGAGCGGAGCCAAGGGAAAGTCCCTGGCGGCGCGGCTGATCGGTGGCGCGACGACGGTCTGAGCGTGCTCGCCGCACATCGGCACCAGGGTGGCGGCCCACGCGGCCTTGCTCGTGAATGAAAAGACGGCGAGCGTGAGGCAGAGCAGCGCGCGGGTGATGCGCCGCGCTCGACAAAGCGCAGGCGTACGCAGCGGCACCCTGGGGTGGCGAGCGTTCACGCGGTCGGCCCTAGTTCGACACGGCATGGCGGCGGCCCGGCGCAGTGTAGTCGCTGGGCTGCCCGGCTCAACTGGTAGAGCCAACCGCTCATTCCCGCGCCTGATCTGGGCCCGTCGACGGATCCGCGTGCCGAATAGTTGCCCACAATGTCCTACATTGGACACCATCCACGCATGCAGCCTCTCGAGCTGAGCGAGAACGCCCCGAAACTACTGAATAATGTGGCCGCCACGGCGCCTGCCGAGGCTCAGCCCGACCCGTTGCCCCGCCCCTTCGAGCGCTTCACGCTGCTCAGTCGGGTGGCGCGGGGCGGCATGGGTGAGGTTTACCTCGCCGCCGCGCGCAGCATCGAGGGCGCCGAACGCCCCCTGATCGTGAAGCTCATCCGTCCCGACCACGCCGAGGACCGCTCGTTCGTGGCGCGCTTCCTCGACGAGGCGCGGATTCAGGTGCAGCTCCAGCATCCGGGCGTCGCGCAGATTCTGGAAGCGACCACCGACGCGAGCGGGAAGCCCTACGTGGTGGTCGAATACGTCGAGGGTCGCAACCTGAGCGACGTGCGCGCACGTGCGGGTCAGCTGGGCGTGCGGGCCACCTGGCCCGAGGCGCTGGCGCTCGCGGTGTGCATGAGTGAAGCGCTCGCGCACATTCACGAGCGTACCGACCACGAGGGGCGCCCGCTCGAGATTGTGCATCGCGATCTCAGTCCGCAAAACGTGATGGTGGGTTTCGGTGGCGAGGTCAAGCTGATCGACTTCGGAACCGCGCGTGGGCAGAACCGCCGCTGTCAAACCATCAGCGGCGTGGTGTTCGCCAAGCCGGGCTACGTCGCACCGGAGGTCGCCAACAACTCGCCGGGCGGCATCCCGGCCGACCTCTATGCCTTCGGAGTGATCCTGTGGGAGCTCCTGGCGGGGCGCCGCTTCCTCACGGGCGAGGCGACTGCGCACATGGCGGCGGTCGGGGCTGGCAAGCGCACGCTGCCGCCACTCGCGCGCGTCGTCGGCGCGCCGCCCGAAATCGACGCGATTTTGGCTCAGCTTACCGCCACCCGCATCGAAGATCGCTTTGCCTCGGCGCGCCAGGCGACCCAAGAAATCGTCAAGCTCTTGCAGCGCGCGCCGAGCATGGCCGACGGCGACCGCAGCGTTCGCGGGCGCATCGCCGACCTGATGCACCGGCTCTACCCAGCCGAGCCCGCGCGCAGTCGCGCTGAGTTTGCGCGTCGCGTGGCCGAGGCGCGCTCGGTGCAGGCGCGCGTCAGCGTGCCGCTGCCTTCGCCCGAGCCGCCGGAGAGTTCGGAGCCGGGCTTGCTAGAGGGCACCCGCTATCGACTCGTGCGCACGCTGGGCCGAGGCGCCATGGGTGTCGTCCACGAAGCCGTGCAGGTCGACCTCGGTCGCACCGTCGCGCTCAAGGTGTTGGAGGCGGAAGCGATGAGCGAGAAGGCGCAGAGCCGCTTCCGCGCCGAAGCCCGCACGATCGCGCAGCTGTCGCATCAGAACTTGGTGCGCGTGCACGACTTTGGCAGCTGCCGTGACGGCCGACTCTTTTACGCGATGGAGCTGTTGGACGGCGAGACGCTGGCCACGCGCTTGTCACGCGAACATCAGCTGCCGGTCAGCGCTGTCATCGATTTTGGAATTCAGGCCTGTCGCGCGCTCGAAGTGGCGCACGCGGCTGGCGTCGTGCATCGCGATTTGAAGCCGGCGAATCTGTTCGTCACCCAGACCGGTACCTTGAAGGTGCTCGACTTCGGCGTCGCGAAGACCTCGGCTACGCAAGAGGCGAGCGATGCTGCGGCTCACCCTGGTGCGCTGCTGCTCGACGGCACTCCCGAATACATGGCGCCCGAGCAGGCGCGCGGCGCGGCCGACGCGCGCAGCGATCTCTACGCGCTCGGTTCGGTGCTCTACGAATTAGTCAGCGGTCTCTTGCCGTTCGATGCGGCGGGTCCGCTCGAGATCCTCGCTCAGAAGAGCGGCCGCGCGCCGCGACCGAGCGAGCGCGTGCCGGGGCTGCGCGTGCCGCGCGCTCTCGAGATTTTGCTCGAGCGCGCGCTCGAAGCCGACCCTGAAAAGCGCGTCAGCAGCGCGACCGAGTTTGGACAAGCGTTGGAGGCTTTGCTGGCCCCGCCGCGCTCGCGCACGCTGTTCCGCCGTCGTCTCGCGCACTTGATGCTGGGGTCGGCGCTGTTCGCCGGCGCTGCCGGGCTCGCCAACTTCGGCATGCGAAACACGCGCGCTAGTGCGTTTTTGCACGCGGAGGCTGAGTCCGCCGGCACCCGGATTGTTGCCTTCGCCGAGCGCGTTCAAGCGCGCCGCGCGGCCCTGCTTGCGGCTCGCAACAAGGCCGTCGAATCGCCGCTCCCGGCCCAGGATGTCAGCGCAAAGGCTGGCCACGCGCTTTCAGCCGCTGAGGACACGCCGCCTGCCGCCGTCGCCGGCGCGAACGAGTCAGAGCCCAGTGCCGCAGTCGACGCCGTGGCAGCGAACTCCGACGATCTCGATCAGCGCGACGAAGCGATCATCGGCAGCAAGCCGAGCTCAGCGGAGCGCGCGGCTCCGCCAGCGGACGTCGCAGCGGCCCTCGCGGACGCCAAGACTGCTCAAGACAAAGGGCGTGACTTGCGCGCGCTCGATATCCTGCGCCGCGCGGTCGAGCACCACGCGGACAGCTCTGAGCTTCTCGCAGCCTACGGCCAAGCGTTGCAGAAGAACCGTTCCTGGGGTGATGCGCTGCGGGTGGGTCGTCGTCGCGTCGAGCTCGACCCGAGCCCCGAGGCGCGTCTCGACTTGGCACACCTGGAGCGCGCGACCGGTCATCGAGAGCGGGCCATCGCCCTGCTTCAGGAACTGTCCAAGGACGAGGCCGTGGGCGTCGAAGCACGCGACCTGCTGAAGGGCCTGACCGGGGTTAGTCGGGTCGCGCTCAGCGAGTGAACCCCGGCCCGTCGACAAAGAGCCACGAAGTCGCCTTCTTCGCGCGGACGCGCGCCCCATAAAACCTGGGCGCGCGTCTCGAATTTGGCTTGCTGGCGGGTGAATCGGAAGCTTCAACTTGCCGAGGCGACAGAAGGCTCCTAGAAACCGGGCCTCCCCAAGCCATGGCATTGCCCCCCAGCGCCCCCGGCGCGAGCGTCGCAACCGTCGGCTCTCCCTATCGGGTTGTCTTGCGTCTCGCGACGCCCACCGTCCTCGGGATGCTGGCGCAGAGCGCGGTCAACGAGATCGACATCATCTTCCTGTCGTGGATTCCGTGCCCGGAGTCTTCGAATGCGCAGGCGGCGCTGCTGCCGTCCTTGATCCTGCTCTGGTTGTGCGGCGGCTCGCTCAGTGCCATTTCGGTCGGGACCCAAGCCATCGCGGCCCGGCGCTTTGCGGAGAAGCGCCCGACCGATGCCGGGGCAGTGCTCGCCAACTCGTGGACCTTCTCGCTCGCCGCCGGCATCGTGTTCACGTTGCTTGGCTACCTGGCGATGCCGAGCGTCCTCGGCCTCTTGATCCGCGTGCCAGAGGTGCGAGAGGCGGCGAAGTCGTACCTCGGATGGCGACTGCTCGGCATCACGTCGATGGCGATGACCTTCTCGTTCAAGGCCTTCTTCGACGGCATCGGCAAGACCCACGTGCACATGGTGGCGTCGGTCGTGATGAACATCCTCAACGTCGTGCTCTGCCTCACCTTCATTTTTGGACGCTGGGGCGCGCCGCGCATGGGGATCGCTGGGGCGGGCTTCGCGGGCTTCGTCTCCACGTGGGTCGGCCTCGCGATCATGATCGGCTGGGCGCTCCTCGAGCGCTATCGACGGGAATTCGCCCCGTTTGCGCTCGGCCGTGTGTCGCGCCGCGGAACTTGGGAAATACTACGGCTCTCGATTCCGAGCGCGGTCGCCACGGTCGCCGTGATGACTGGGTTTGCGTTGTTTTCGAGCATCGTCAGTCACCTCGACGCGGTCTCCCACGCGAGCCTCGTGTCGCCAGATTGCCCCGGTGGTCAGGCGCAGGCCGTGAACAGCGCCGCGACCGCAGTCATCGTGGGCGTGCTCAAGCTGACCTTCACGGCGTGCCTCGCGTTTGGAACCTCGACGGCCACCCTGGTGAGCCAATCGCTCGGCGAAGGCTCGCCCGAAAAAGCGACGCGCTTCGGCTGGGTTTCAGTGCGGCTCGGCCTGGTGATCTTCGGGGTGGTGGGCTTGATCGAAGGCGTCTTCTTCACCCCTCAGTTGCTCGGCGTGCTCACTCAAAGCTCGGCCGTGCTGGCTGCCGCGCTGGGTCCCATGCGTCTGATGGGGATTTGTACGCCGCTGATTGCGACGGGCATGATCCTCACGCAAGCCCTGTTTGGCGCGGGCAACACGCGCTTCGTGATGATCGTCGAGCTGGTGCTGCACTTCGGGTGCTTGGTACCGCTGGCCTGGCTCCTGGGCGTGACCCTCGGCTTCGGCCTAGCCGGGATCTGGGCCGCGGCGACCGTCTATGTGGTGCTGCTGACCGCCGCGATGGTGTACAAGTTTCGAAGCGGCGACTGGCAAGCGATCCGCTTGTAATAAGTCGGCCGCTCGGGTTGCTCACGCGAATGGGCGTCGAGAGCCCGCTAACTCGATCAGCGTGCCGCGGCGTCGCCGAAGCACTCGGCTGCGACGAGCGGGCTCGTCAGGTAGCGCCGTGCGCGGCGTTTGGCGGCGGCGTTCTCCAGGCGTAGGCGGGGGTTCGCGTCGCTTTCGCCGAGCGCGGCGTGGAGCTCGCGCTCGAAGCTCGCCCGCTCCTTTTGCAGGCAGAAGAGCGTGCGCGCGCGCAGCACGGGCACCAGCAGGCGCTGCTGTTTGGCGCCAGCATCGGCCAACGCAAACTCGCGACGCGCAGTCTCGAAGTTCGGCGTCGGGTCGCGGGTCGCTTCCACCGCGAGAATCAGGTGGGCGACACCAAGCGCTAGCGAGGGGGCCAGCTGCAGCGAGCGCTCGAGCAGACGCCTCCCGAGCGTTGCGCCGAGAGCGCCTGTCGGTGTTGGCAGCGAGCGCGCTTTGCCGATGCGCGCGAAGCCCGCCCACAACAGCGCTTCGCCGGCGTCCGCGTCGTGAAAATGCTTGTCGAGAAACGCGGCAAGCGCCGCATCGCTCTCGGTTGCTTTGGCGAAGCCGGTCGCGCTTTGCTCGAGCCAGGTGTCCGCGTAGTACGCGGCGCGGCCGAAGCCAGCTTGCGCGCGCTCGAGGTGGTAGCCAGCGAGCCCGGCGTCGCCGGCTTCCAGCGCTTGCTCGTGAGCATCCAACGTGACCTCGAAGGTGTAGCGGCACCAGGCGCGGGCCAAGAGCAGGAGCACCCGCGAATCGGCCGCCGAGGCGGCGAGCAGCCCTTCGAGCTCGCTGATGCGGGCTGCCGCGCCCACGCTGCCAATCTCGTAATCCTGGAGCGTATCCAGGCTGGCTTCGGAGTCGTTGGCGGCGCTCACGCGCGCGTCGACGAGCGCGCCACGCAGGCACCCCGACGTGGCGAGTGACAGCCCGAGCAGAAGCCCGAGCGCGCGCATCTCAGCGGCTTCCGCTCGAGCGCGCGTGCC
The DNA here is from genome assembly GCA_019695485.1 of Sorangium sp. Taxonomy (GTDB): domain Bacteria; phylum Myxococcota_A; class Polyangia; order Polyangiales; family Polyangiaceae; genus PMG-095. Next base: position 2,064 of record JAEUAF010000705.1, on the reverse strand, counting down.
ATTCTTGGATGCTGCGAACCTGGACCTGCCCGCGCGCGTGATGGGAAAACTCGAGGGCATCGACCGCGGCCAACGCGGCCGACAAGGTCGTGAAGTACGGAATGTTGGCCAGCAGCGCGTTGCGGCGAATCGAGTAGCTATCGGCGATGGCTTTCGTGCCTTGAGTGGTATTTACCACCAAGTGCACGCGGTTCTCGCGGATCGCGTCCACCACGTGAGGCGAGCCCTCGAGTACCTTGTTGACCCGCTCCGCCGGGATGCGCGCCTTGGCGAGCGCCTCGGCGGTGCCGCCGGTAGCGATGATCTCGAAGCCCAGGTTTCGGAGGCGGCGCGCGACATGGCACGCTTCGGCCTTGTCGTCGTCCTTCACGCTGATGAAAGCGCGGCCGGTCTCGGGCAGAGCGAAGCCCGAAGCCGCCAGCGACTTGTCGAAGGCCGCTGGGAAGTTCATGGCGATGCCCATCACCTCGCCGGTCGAGCGCATCTCGGGGCCGAGGATGGTGTCGACGCCGGGGAACTTCGAGAACGGGAAGACCGACTCTTTCACCGCGACATGCGTGGGCAGCGAGCCCTCGTTGATGCCGAGTTCGTCGAGGGTCTTGCCGACCATGACTTTGGCGGCGATCTTGGCGAGCGGGCGACCGGTGGCCTTGGCCACGAACGGCACCGTGCGCGAGGCGCGCGGGTTCACCTCGAGCACGTACACCTCGCTGTCTTTGACCGCGAACTGCACGTTCATGAGGCCCACCACGCCGAGCTCGAGTGCGAGCGCCCGCGCATCCTTTTCGATGCGCGCTACGACGTCCGGGCCGAGCGAATGCGGTGGGAGCACGCTCGTCGAATCCCCGGAGTGCACTCCGGCTTCCTCGATGTGCTGCATCACGCCGCCGATGATGGCGCGCTTGCCGTCCGAAACCAGGTCCACGTCGACCTCGGTCGCGTGCTTGAGAAACTGGTCGATCAGCAGAATCTGCGAGCCGCCCTCTTCACGCGCAGCGTCGATGGCCACGCCGACGTAGGCCTCGAGCTCCGAGTCCGAATAGCAGGTCATCATCGCGCGCCCGCCGAGTACGTACGAGGGACGCACCAACACCGGGTAGCCGATGCCCTGCGCGATCTTGCGCGCCTCGTCGACGGTCTTGGCGATGCCGGCTTGAGGCCTGCGCATGCCGAGTTTGGTGAGCAGCGCGTCGAAGCGCTCGCGATCTTCGGCGCGGTCGATGGCATCCGCCGACGTGCCGAGCAGGCGCACGCCCGCTTCCTCGAGCGGCACGGCGAGCTTCAGCGGCGTCTGCCCGCCGAACTGCACGATCACACCGAGCAGCTCGCCGCGGCTCTGCTCCTCCCGCACGATGGAGAGCACGTCTTCCAGCGTAAGCGGCTCGAAATACAGGCGATCCGAGGTGTCGTAGTCGGTCGACACCGTTTCCGGATTGCAGTTCACCATGATCGTCTCGAGCCCGATTTCTCGGAGCGCGAACACGGCGTGGCAACAGCAGTAGTCGAACTCGATGCCCTGACCGATGCGGTTCGGGCCACCGCCGAGGATGATCACCTTCTTGCGCGAGGAGACGTCCGCTTCCGATTCCGTCTCGTAGGTCGAATAGAGGTAGGGCGTCTTGGCAGGAAACTCTGCGGCGCAGGTGTCGACTCGACCGTAGACAGCGTTCTGTCCCAGCGAGTCGCGCAGCTTGCGAATCTCGCCCTGGTTCGTGTGGCGAAGCGCGGCAATCTGAAGGTCGCTGAAGCCGAGCCGTTTGCTCTGCCAGAGTAGGTCGGCGTCGAGCGTCGGGGATTCGGCGATCGCCTGCTCTTGCTTGATGATGCGGCCGATCTGGGCGAGAAACCAAGGATCGATGCCGGTGAGCTCGTTGATCTCCGCTTCGCTGATGCCGTAGCGGAGCGCGTCCGCGACGTAGAAGAGCCGGTCCGCCGTCGGTACGCCGACCAGCTTCGTGAGCGCGGTCTTGAGCTCGCCGCCTTCTGGCGGCGGCAAGGTCGGGCGCGGTTTGGCCGCTGGCGGCGCGTCGCGCGTGAGGTCGCGGCGCGTCTCGGGCTCGCGGG
>JAEUAF010000665.1 GCA_019695485.1 Sorangium sp. | reverse complement strand
AGCCAGCACTCGGGCATCAGCTTTGTTGGCGCCCTGGTGCGTGGCGAGCTGCGCACTGCTCTATCCGATCGCATCGTACACCAGCGCGAACGGCGGGAGCGCGGGCGTGGCGGGAAACTCCGCGACTGGTGGGCACTCCGACCCAGACGGGGGTGCTCGAGGCGGCGGCACGACCAGTTCCTTCGGTGGCACCTCACTCGGCGGCACCTCGCTGGTCGCTCCCGCGGGAGGCCATAGCGTTAGCGGGGCCGACACCGGTGGCGGCTCGGTCGGTGCAAGCGCTGGTGATGCCGGTGCGGGCGCGGCTGCGGGCGCAGGGAGCCTTCCCTGTCACAACAACGCGGACTGTGCAGGCGGAGCGAGACCCGCGCGCTGCCTCGCGACTACTTGTGTCCCGCTGACGAGCGATGAGTGCCCCACGCTGCTCGGAGCAAAGTTCGCGCAGGATCCCAATGCGGTCTTCATCGGCGCTTTTGCGCCTCTGATGGTAACCACACCTCTCGCTCGTTCGATCTACGAGACGTACCAGCTTGCGATGGACGACTTCGATGGCTCGACCGTAGGCGGGATCCTGTCGAGCAACGAACAGCGTCCGCTGGTAGCGATCCTGTGCAACAACGACAAAGTCGACTTCCCTCTCGCCGTTGAAGCGGGGCTCGAGCACCTGATTACGAATGTAGGTATTCAGGGCGTGGTTGCCGCGCTCGAAAACGAAGATCTGCAGTACGCCGTCGCCCACTATCCCAAGACGCTCTTCATCAGCCCCGCCAGCGGCTCGCGGGCGCTGGCAGAGCTCGACAGTAAGGGCCTGCTCTGGGCCATGCTCGGTCAACCCGCGGATTTCGTGCCCATCTACACGAAACTCGTGAGCCAGACCGAGCGCTACTTGCAGCTTGGCCACCCCTTGCACGTGGCCGCCATCCTGGACGACGGGAACGCCTTCGGGAAAGAACTTGCGGACAGCGTGCTGCCGGCCCTCGTGTTCAACGCGATGTCCACGGGGGACAATCAGACCGCCGGAAATTTCTGGACTGCAAGGGTCACGAACAGCACTCCGCTGGCGACGGTGGTTCAAAGCCTGTACCAGCCCGATCCCAGCGACCCTGAGCGCCTGCCCGACCTCGTGTTGTCGTTCGCGCAAAGCGTCGTCACTGCAAAGCTTGGCATCATCGACTTGCTCGAGAGGAAGCTGTGGAGTAACGGACGCCCCTTCTACATTCTCTCACCACAAAACGCGGCCACCGCCGACGAGGATATCACCCCTCTGCTCGATGACCTGTCGTCCATCGATCCGGTCGCTAGCCAGCGCTTCACGGGCGTCGACGCCAAGCCCCCCGACGTCAAAGACGCGCTCGCGAACTACAGACTCCATCTCCGTTCTCGCGATCCCAATGTGGACGTGGACGCGAACAACTACTACGACGCATTCTACTTCCTGATCGATGCGCTGGCGGCATCCGGATCGCTCGAGGCGCTTAGCCGCGGCGACGCGCTTTGGAGTGATCTCGCAAGCGGCATGCGGCGCTTGATCGACTTGCAGGCGACTCGCCACGACATCGGTGTGACCGGTATCGTCAATGTGTTCAGCGCGCTCAGCGTGCCGAGTTCGACCATTCAGCTATATGGCACGCTCGGCCCTCCGCTCTTCAATTCCAGCAGCGGAATGCGCCAAGACCCCGGCAGCGTGTTCTGCTTCAACAGCGCGCACGCGCTTCAAACCGCCGTGCTCTGGTACGACCCGTCGACGGACAGCCTTGTTCAGCAGCAGAGCCCAACCTGCTTGACGTCGTTCCTCTGAGTACCCGTGAGGCGCATTCGCCGCCGAACGCGAGCGCCGACCACGAGCCGCCGGCGCTCGCTCGCTTCTCTAGAACACGCAGCTTCCAGCGCTGCACGTGTACGAATCGTCGACGCACACATCGATGGAATCGGTCGTGCCGAAGTGAATGGCTGGCCAGGTCGTCGGAAACGCAGCGGGACAGTTGCCGGTCCCTTTGGGTCGCGCGCAGAGTCCGGCATTCTTGACGGTGACGCAAGTCGTGCGCGAGCCGACCTGGCAGTCCGCGTCCGAGGTACAGGGTGTCGTCCACTGGCTAGCGATCGGAATGCAGTCCGAAGCGTTGCGACACTCGGGATTGCCCGCCGCACCACCCGCGCCACCGGCGCCGCCTGCGCCACCGACCCCACTCATGCTGCCGCCCGCGCCAGCCTCACCCGCAGAACCGGTGTCGATACCGCCAACTCCACCGGCTCCAGCAACAGGCGACGCGCCGCCCATCGTGGTGCCGCCGCTTGCAGCACCGCCGCTCGTCGTGCCACCGCTGCTCGAGCCACCACTCGTGACACCGCCGCTCGTCGTGCCGCCGCTACTCGAGCCGCCGTTCGACGCGCCACCGTTCGATGCGCCACCGTTCGATGCGCCACCGTTCGATGCGCCGCCATTGCTCGAGCCGCCGTTCGTCGTGCCGCCTTTGGCCGCGGCGCCACTCGTGCCCGCGTTGCCACCGCGGTTGACCGCGCCACCTTGTGCGGCTGCGCCTCCGGCACCGCCCTTGCCGCCGTCGCTGGTGAGGGAATCATCGTCTCCACCGCACGCTGAAATCAAAACCCAGGTCATGCCCAAGGTGGCGACTGTACGAATACCAAGTGAAGTCATTTGCTCACTCTCCCTGGGGCGCACTTTCTCATGGGACCCCACGCATCGCAAGCGGCTGCACAGTTTACTAAGCGCGCATTCAAAGACCGTTGTCTCATTCGCCTTCAGCAACGGGCCGGGTCGACCTCGGGAAACGTGCCGCCGAAACGGGTCGGCTGTTACACCGTAACCCCAGTCGTTGATTCACGAACGGGCAACGGCTGGACCCGGCGAGCGCTCGAAGCCGTCGAGCTTGCCATGCCACGCTGCTTGCGAGCTTGGTAATGTTTTCGGGTGTTCCCCTCGAAATGGCGCTCGTTCGAGGCTCGCGGCGCTCGACGCTGCGGGTGCGAGGCGCTGTGATATATCCATGGTGTGATCGAGCTGGGCGACATCCTCGCGCACAAATATCGCATCGAGCGACTGCTCGGTAAGGGGGGGATGGGCTACGTTTTTCTCGCGTTACACGAGCAGCTCGGGCGGCGCGTAGCCGTGAAGTTCATGACGCCACAGCTGTGTCGCAATCGCGATGCCGTGCAGCGCTTCTTGCGCGAGGCGCGCTCCGCCTCCCGAATTACGGGGGAGCACGTGGCGCGGGTGATCGACGTATCGACCGACGACGACGGCACCCCCTACATGGTGATGGAGTATCTCTCCGGTCGAGACCTCGCAGTCGAGCTCGAGAATCGCCGCCTGCTGCCGATCACGGAGGCCGTCGACTATGTGCTGCAAGCCTGCGAGGCGCTGGCGGAGGCGCACGGTCACGGCATCGTGCATCGCGACTTGAAGCCATCGAACCTGTTCCTGACGCAGCGCGCAGACGGTTCGCCGCTGATCAAGGTTTTGGATTTCGGGATATCGAAGGCGATCGCGGATTCCGAGCATGCCGACGCCGACGTGACCGAGCCCTTGACCGAGAGCCAGCACATGCTCGGCTCGCCGCACTACATGTCACCCGAGCAAGTGCGCACGCCGCGCATGATCGACGCGCGTAGCGACATCTGGGCGCTCGGCGTGATCTTGTACGAGCTCATCAGCGGACAGCGGCCATTCCGCGGCGAAACCGCGATGGCGATCTTGGCGTCGGTGGTTTCGGATCCAGCGCCTCGCCTGGCGAGCGTGATCCGAGAATCTCCGCGCGATCTCGGCGACGCTATCCAGCGCTGCCTGAGTAAGGATGCTGATGGGCGCTTCGCGAGCGTTGCCGAGCTCGCCCAGGCGTTGTCGCCCTTCGCGAGCCCCGAGTCGCGCCCGCTCGTCGGTCGCATCGAAGGCATCGTGCGCACGGTGGCGCTCGCCGGAGCCTCCAGCGCACCCGCGACGCGGCCAAGCGCGCAAAGCAGCGACCCGTCCCCGCGTGATATGCTGCCGGCAACGCTCGAGTCGGCGCGCGATTCGCCCTATGGGTTGGAATCTCGTACGCAAAATGCTGGCGATGCTGCGCTGAAGCGGAGTCCGACCCGGCTCAAGGCGTCGCGCGTGCTGTGGGCCGTCGGTCTGCTCACGTTCGGCGGCGCCATGTATTTCGTGGGCGCGCGGCGCTCAGCGAATGAGTGGCCGACGTCGAACGCGGGCGGCGCGGCGCCCTCGCGCAACGTGCTCAGCGCGCAGGCGCATGCCACGCTACCCCAAGGCGCAACCGCGACCGCTGCGCCAGTGGAGCTCTCGCCGGGGCCAGCGCCGCGTACCGCAAAGAGCCTCGAATCAGCCGCCGCACCGGCCGCTGCCCCCGAGCGGGCCTCGGCGAAATCCGGGGCGGCGCTGAAGGCCGCCGCGAGAACGGAATCCGGCGGGCATTCCTCGAAT
>JAEUAF010000651.1 GCA_019695485.1 Sorangium sp. | reverse complement strand
CTCCTGCCTCCGATTACGACATCGGGCTCTTCTATCGAGGCGAGAAGCCGTTCGATCTCGAAGCGCTCTCGCGCGTGGCGAGCCGACTCGACGATGAGCGGCGCAAAGATTTGGTAACGCCCATCGGCGGCTGGGGGCCCTGGGTTGTCGGCGGCGGTTGGTTGAAGATCGCGTCGACGCCGGTCGACTTCATCTACCGCGATCTCGAGCGGGTGGCGTCCGTCATTGCCGACTGCGCGCGCGGTGTGGTCGACATCTGTTACCAGCCCGCGTACACGACAGGCTACGTGACGGCCACGTATATGGCCGAGATCGATGCCTGTCGACCGCTTTGGGATCCAGCCGGGGAGATCGCTGCCCTCAAGGCGCTCACGCGGCCGTATCCCGCTCCGCTCAAGCAAGCCCTGATCGGGCAGTTCGGCTGGGTCCCGAGCTTTGCCCTGCTCGCGGGGCGCAAGTGTGCCGCGCGCGGCGACGTCGCATTCGCGGCGAACATGAGCTACTGGGCGACTGCGGCGCTCTGCCAGTTGCTGTTCGCGTTAAACGACGAGTACTGCCTGAATGAAAAGGGCGGCGTCGCGCGCGTCGAGACATTCTCACTCAAGCCCCCAGCGTTCAAAGCGCGCATTGACCAAGCGTTCGCGCTGCTGCGCGCCGAGCCGGAGGCGATCGAACGGGCCTTCGATGTTCTCGCGTCGGTCGTGGCTGACACCGAACGGCTGCTGGCTGACTAGGTCTTGGTCGTCGATGGACCGAAAATCCCAGCCGTGAACGAACGCTTCAAACTTGCCGGTTGAGCGCTCGCACGACCTCGGTTTTGATCCAATTCTCCAATTGCTGAAGCTGTGGCACGCTGAGGTTTAGCAGGTCCCCCGAAATTCCTGTCACGGCGCGCGCTCCTGCAAGCAATTGCTGACCATGCTTGTCCATGAGCGCGAAAATGCGTTGGGCCGCACTCATTTTTTCCGGGTCAGCCAATAGTACGTCGAGCCCCTGTCGTTCTTGGATTGCGACGGAGAGCTTCGCGAGCTCTTCCATGGTTAGATAGGCCAGAGAACGATAAACGTCGGTGCGCTGCCTCACTTCGTCGAAGAGTGCCGGGCCGCCGCTCAGTTCCAGCCACTGTTGTATCCTGTTGCGGAGCGCTTCTTTTGCCAGGTCGAAGCCCGGGTCTTTCGCTTTGAGTACCTTGAAGTCACGGTCGTCGACGACGAGCTGTCCTTGCTCAGGGGCGCGAATTTCCCTCATGTGAAACACAGGCGCCTCCTGACTTCCATCTCGATAGCCGGCTCCCTTGGCGTTGGGTCCTTCGTACCTGCTGAGGAAACCAGGCGGATAGAGGATCTCTCCGCCGTCCATGCCAATGCCTTGCTTGCCGAATGGGTTGATATAGCGCCCAGAGTACCCAGTAATCGCCATGATGCCACCGGCTTCCAGCGCGCGAAGCATGAAGTGGCTGAAGGCAACGGCTGTGGACGCGAAGTGCCCCTGACTCAGCTTATCCGTCGGACGTCCGTGTAGGACGTTAGCTTCTGTTGGCAGATGAGCGAGCGCAGCTGCTTCGGTCTGGTCCCTGCTAACCCGATAAGTGGTCAGCTCGATACCCAGGTCGCCGAGCGACGGTAGCTTATGGAGCGCGCTTGTCAGCGCATTCCAGCCACTCAGATGATAGCTCCACATCTGAGAAACACCCATATATGTGGGATTGAGCTCTTTGCCAATGATTGTTCCCGCCTGATATATGATCCGGTCAACCTTGTCGTTGTCGGCGTCGGAGTACTCTTGAATGGCCTTGACCTCGAACCTGTCCAGTCCATATTCGGTGGTTATCGAAGCGCGCAGCCTTTCGTCATCGAAGAGCTCGGTAGCTTTCTTGTACACGGCCTCCTCCTCGGCTGTGAGGTCAGGCTTTTCGCCCTTGACCAATGGGTACATGAGCCCGGCCCGATGTAGCTCCGCCACGGCGAGAATCGATTGCAACATGTACGCATCGGCACGACCCCGCCGCCGACCCTCGCGGTAGCTCTGCATGGCGGCCTTCGCTGAGCTCGTGTTCTCTAATATCAGATTGCGGACGGTGGTGTCGGTACCGCGGAGGAGCGGCTCATGGAGCAACTGAAGATCCAGCGTATGCTCATCTCTATCCAGCGGGTGAGGCAGCCCACTTCTACCCTTTGTCATGCCCCTCGGCGCTGCCTGCTCTCGAGAAATGGACGAAGTGGCACGCCGCGAGGTCGTGGGTGATGCGCGCCCGCTCAAGCTGTCAGGTGACCCAGAGCGCAGGTTGCCAGGCCGCTGCGCTGTAGGCGCCGGTGTGTGCGCGGTTGTGGTGTGTTCGCGACCCCCTTGAAAGACGGGCGCATCCCGTTTGGTCTTGAGCTGCGATGTGCGAGAATCTTGCTCACGCTGCGTCTTCCCGCTGTTCGGCTGGTTTCGGTGCGGTTGCATACGATTGGTTCGCCTCGGTAGTTGATGGCAGCTTGCGATCGTCTCGGTAAGTTCAGAACGAGATTCTCATGGTCAACGGCGATTTGCCATAACGCCGCAGAAACAAGCCAGCGCATCGGCGTCGCATATACGCTTCAACCATTCGGCCGAAAAGAGGCGCGAGCCCAGGCCGAGACGCTGGCCATGTTCCCACACCAAGTGGCGCTCAAATGGGGATTGCGCCGGACGGAAGCCAGCGGTCAGTGGCAGCACCGCACGCCCAAGTGTTTAGCCTTGAGATCCGGACGCGTCACGCGTGGCCGTGGCGGTCAACGGCCATGGCGCGCTGGTCGCGCCGCTCCACGGGGTGCCTTTTGGTGGGCCGCCCGCAACGCTGCACCTTGCCCCATCGCTACACTCCCTCCCGAACAGCGAGTGACGCGTCGAGTGGTAGGTCGACGCGCGGAGCTCGGATGAGGAGGCTCGTGAGCGCGGGGGTGACGAGCATGTCCGAGATGAACGCGAAGCTGATGGTCACCACCATCAGCAAGCCGAGGGCCTGCATGCCCGGAAAGCTCGAGAAGGCGAGCACGCTGAAGCCCGCCGAGAGAATGGCGGTGGTGAAGAAGGCGGGCGGGCCCACGTCACCGATCGCTTCGTTGATCGCCAAGCTGCGCGGGATGCCGGCCTTCAAGCGGTCTTGCGCGCGGACGGTGAGTTGGATGGTGGTGTTGAACAGCGCGCCCATCGCGATGCAAAGCACGATGGCGGTGTCGATGCGCAGCGCCACGCCCGCCGCGCGGATCGTGGCAAAGCAGGCGGCGGCCGGAATCAGGTTCGGCAGCACGGCCACGATCGCCATGCGCAGCGAGCGGAAGGCGATCAGCACGATCCCGATCACGATCGCGAACGCGCCGACGAAGCCAACGACCATCTCCTCGACGACAGTGTCCATCGCCGACCAAGCGACGACCGCGTTGCCCGTGAGCGACGCTTTCACGTCGAGTCCGCGGAACGCCTCGTCCACTTCGTGCTGCAGATTTTCCCGGAGCGTCGCCATCGAGGCGCTGCCGCGGTCGACGGCTAGCGCCGCGATCATGGTCTTCGAGTAGTCCTGCGTTACGACCTCGGCGCGGTCCGCCGGATCGAGCAACGACAGGTACTGCGTGACGAGCGCCCGGGACTCCGGGATGCGAAGCTCGGCCACATCCCCGTCGTTGAACGCGCGGTTACTAACCTCGATCATGTCGGCGAGTGACACCGAACTCGTCACCAGGGGCTGCTTTTCGAGGTAGTGGTCGACACGAGCAATCGCCTTGAGCAACTCAGGTCGCGTCATCGAGTCCCGGGGTCCCTCGATGTATACGATCACGCGCAACACGCCGGTAAGTTGGTTCTCGAGCGAGCGGACCGTGTTTTGGATCGCGCCGCGCGGCAGATTGCCCACGTATTCGTTGGAGACATGCTGCGTTCGAGCATAGGCTGCCACCAGCACGAGCGCGACCGTGCTGGCGGCCACCACACGCCCCGATCGCAACGAGAGCGCCGCCCAGAGCCGCTGGGCGAGCTCTTGCGCCCAACGTGTCGTGCGCAGCCCGCGAGCGTGGGTTTTGGGATCGGGGAACACGACCAACAGTACGGGAAGCAACGTCACGGTCGAGACCCAGACCAGAAGCACGCCGATGCCGACCGTCAACCCGTAGGACTTGATGGTCGGTAGCGTGGCCGTGACGAAGGCCATGAAGCCGAGCGCCGTCGTGAGCGAGGTGACGAGGCACGGCATGGCCAGCTCGTCGAGCGCCGCCAGCACTGCCTCCTCACGGCCAAGGCCCTGCTCTCTCCTCAGCAAGAAGCGGGTCAGCACGAAGATCGGATCGACGACCCCGTAGGTCAGAAGCGAGATCGGAATCACCGATCCGATGAGGTCGACGGGGCGCCCGAGCTGCGCAAAGATGCCCGCGGTCCAAACCAGGGCAATCGACACGCTGGCCATCGGCATCAGGACGCCGTGTAGCGAGCGGAAAATTAGGAAAAGTGCGATCACCACGACCGCCGTGACGGCGGGCAACAGCACGACCTGATCGAGCATCAGCGCCTGTGTGGTCGCCACCTCGACCTCGGGCGCCCCCGTCACGCCCGCCGTAATGCCCGCCGGTGCAGGATTTCTGGCGAGCACTCCTTCGACCACTTGGAGCGCGTGCTTCTGCTGCTCGATGGACGCGGTCTCTGCCGGAATCGCGAGCTCGGCCAGCACTGCGGTCGCGCGTGAGTCCGGCGAGACCAGGCGTCGCACGATCAGCGGGTTCTCGATCGCGGTCCGCCGGATCAGATCCGAGTCCTCCTTCGTGACGGGCAGCTGCCGAATCAGCGAGCCCGCGATGACCTCGCCCTGCTCGCCGCGCACGGCGTTCACCTGGGTCAGGCTTCGAATCCGGGAAAACTCCGCTCCGTGCGGCGCTAGCTCATTCGTGAGCCGGTTCACATAGGCGAGAACGGCGGGGGCAAATACGTCCGGGGCGCGGATGTAGATAATCACATTGCCGCCCGGATCGCCGAAGTCTCGGTGATAGGCCGCATACGTGTCGAGCATCGTATTGCCGTCGTACGTATACATATCCTTGTATTGAAACCGGATCTGCATCTTACGAGCCGCGTAGGCGCCGACGCTCATGCTCACGAAGAGCACGACCAGCACGTAGTAACGCCACCGCAACACGAACTTGATGTAGCTTCGCATGATCGCCCTTGCCTTGTTCCACGCTCGTGTACAGGACCAGCTTCTGGCCGGGGCTCGCTAGCGGGACTTTTCGAGCGCCCTAACCGTGAAGTCATCGTCGCTGAACTGCTCGCTCGTCGAGATCTGATCGAGGAACAGCTCGGTGGTGTGAGCCTGTTGCTGGTTGACCATTTTCGACTTCGAAATGAACCACTGGCCAGAGACGCGCCGGACTTCGAGCGTGGTGAAGACTTTCACCAACGACTTCGAGCGATCGTACATCTTCATGCGCAGCGTCACGTAGTTGTCCTTGCGCGCCCAAAGCTCCACGCGCGAGTACTGCGAATCGGCGCGTTTTGGTAACACTTCGAGCTTGAAGCAGTCCCACTTCTCGATAGGCTCACTGCCAGTCAAGCTGACAGTGCTGTCGCGTAGATCGCGCCGATCGAGGTCGGCGAACGACATGTCGGTACCCATGAAAGCATTGGCGCGCAGACCGCCCGAGATGCGACGCGAGCGCTTGAGATCCGGCAGAAACAGAAAGCGCTCGTCGTCCGCGTCCTGTTTTTGGATTTGGAGGAAGCCGGCGCCCGCGAGCTCTGCGGGCGCCGAGAAGCGCACCAGACTCTCCGACACGCCCGGGCCGAGGCGCTTCGAGCGCGCGCTGAACGACAGCTCGCTCTTGGCCCCCGTCTTGTCCGTCAGCGTAGCGTGGGCGCTGATCGATGCACCGCTGAGCCCCCAGGAGTCCGAGTCCAGCACATGTCCGAGGACCTGTTGCGCGCTGGGCGTTGGGCTATCCGCGCGGGCAGGGCTTCCACTTAGAAGTAGCGGCAATATCCAGAGAGGTTTTTTCATTGGATTGGTTCTCACGTAGCGCGTCAGACGCTTCGCCGCAGCTCGCGCCGCCTCACGAATCGACTCAGAAGGTATACCTGGCATTTGCAGAAAACATCGAATTGCGTTCGAAATAACCCGCGTAGCCTGCGGCGGATCCGGTCAGCCATGCCGCGCTCACACCGAGGCTGGCGTTGGCAGTGGCTCGCCAGCTGATCTGCGGCCGCAGGATGAAGCTACGCGGAGCCGCCGTCGCGGCGGCGCGCACTTCGGCGTCGAACGAGTGAGTGATGGGGTGTCGTAGGAGTAACGTTGCACTGAAGGTGGTGGCCCTCAAAAACAGCAACGACCGGCCGTCGACGTCGAAGAGCCGCAGCACAGAACCCTCGATCAGGGCCACCTTGCGGATATCGCCAGTCTGGTACTCGACCGAGAGCGTCCCCTGTAATGCCCGCGTCTCGTCTCCGGTCAAATCACGTCGGAACACGATGCGACGGGTGTCGTATCCCGCGTCGATGCGCACGCCGACAGGGCCGATGACGGTATCCGCGTCCACCCCGACATGGTGACGCCGAACGTAGCGCAGCGACAGGGGCGAAGCCCCCGCCTGGATGGCGGAGAGAGCGCCCGCAAAGTCGGCCGCCGAGGCGCGCGAAAAGTCAGTCTGATTGAGCGCGGCCTGAAACATCGGATCGATGACGAGTCGCGGCGTCCGCTCGAAACCGTAGTGGTAGTAGGCATCGAGATCCACGCTGCCGAGCGTGAGCGCAAGCTTTGCCGCCGCCGACATGTTGCGCGGGGCCGCCGATGGCAGGCGCGTCTGCTGGATTAGGCGATTTAGCTGATCGAACAAGGTGGGGTCGACCATGCTCGACAGCATATGGAACAAGCCGCGAATGCCCTCGGGCGCCCCCGGCTGAACGATGGCCCAGTTGGAGCCGTAAACGTCGAAGCGATCCGGTACGAAGATGGGCGCCCATACCCCTTCCAGGCTGCCTTTGCTGAAGGCCCAGTCCACGCGCGCGAGTGGCGTTGGGATTTGAGTCAGCTCAAGCTCCGTCGAAAGCGGATCGCGTAGGTCGCGTGCGTTCAGCACATCGTTGGGACTTTGCGAATCGGCGCGGCCCCAGGCGACGCGCTGCTGGCCGAGTCGGATGTCCACCGCCGACGTGAAGAACGAAAAGTAGAGCTCACGTAGGCTTGGCTCGAAGCTCGCCCGCGACCGGGCCTGATTGAAGTCGTCGCCGATCGACGTGCCCGGGCCGCTGACGAAGTAACTGTAGGAGAGCGCGCCCGATGCGTTGGCCTCGAACCAGCGCCCGCGCGCGTATTGAAAGCGGGCGAAAGCTCGGGTTTTGCTGATGGCTCGGTCGTACGGAACCGAAACGTAGACGGGAGCGGCTGAACTCGCTGTGAGCCCCAGCTGAAGCTCTTGTTCAGCCCAGGCCTGAGTGGAGTAGCTCGCCTTCTCCGCGGCTGCGGCGGCCGGCGCAGTGGCCTCCTGTCCGACCTCTTCGACGAGTTCTGCTGAGGTCGCTGGCTTCGCCTCTTGGGTGGGAACCGCGCTGGGAGTCGCTGTGGCCGGTGGCTCGCTGGGAGTCGCT
>JAEUAF010000556.1 GCA_019695485.1 Sorangium sp. | reverse complement strand
CGCGCCGTGTTGGGCTCTGCCGGTGCTGTCGCGGGAATGCTGATGGGCGCGAGCTCCGCCTTTGCGTTCGGGGAGGCGGGTGCGTTCAACCCACGACTCCTGTCAGCGGGCAAACAGCGCACGCTCGGGATTCGTGAGAGTGCCCCGGGTCGCTGGGCGTGGGAACTCTTGCGGCGGACCAGCGCCCCGGCTCGACTCGTTGCGGGGCGCGTGGCGGCCGATCGTCCCGAGCTCTGGAGTGAACCGTTCGCCGTTTGGAGCGGTGACGCCGAGGTGGGCGCGTTATCGAATGCCGAGCTGCGCGGCCTCGAGCGTTTTTTTCGGCTCGGAGGCTTACTCTTGGTCGACGACGCGGCGCCCGCGTCGGGCGCATTTTCCCGCGCCGCTCGCCGCGAAATTGCTCGGGTGTTGCCGGAGTCGCCGCCGGTTCGGCTGGATCGGACGCACGTCGTGTTCAAGTCGTATTACATGCTCGATCGACCCGAGGGGCGCGTGTTGGGCGCCGGGCACCTCGACGCCATCGTGCGCGGCAAGAATGCGCAAGTGCTCTTCTCCGACGTGGATCTGCTCGGAGCGCTTGCTCGTTCAGGAGAAAGCTTTGCGCTCGACGTCGAACCCGGAGGAAGCGTTCAGCGTGAGCACGCGATCCGCCTGGCCGTGAACATCGCGATGTACGTACTCTGCTCCGACTACAAGGACGACCAGGTGCACGCCGAGTGGCTGATGCGTCGCCGCACTGGCTTGCGTCGTTGATGGCAACGCACGTTTCGATCGCGGAGGACCTCCACACTCCGACATTGCTGCTCTTTCTGTTGGTGGTCGGGGCCTGGTCGGCGCTGCTCACTTGGGAGATCGTGCGGCAAAAGAGCCCGCGCGGGCAGCTGCTACTAAGTGGTGTGCTGGCGGCGGCGACGCTGCTTTTGGCGTTGCTTCGGCCGGTGCGGGTGCAGGCGCGTACAGGGACGCTCGGTCCGCGCGTCGCCGTGCTGGTCGACCGCTCGCGTCGACTCCTCCTGCCCGCCGACCGCGAGACCGAAATGCGCACCGCGCGCGCCGAGGCCGCGCTCATCCGCGTCAACAAGGCGTTCCAAGGGGCACGCATCTCCTTGTACGGATTTGGCGACGGCGAGCTCTCGCCGCTCGCGCCAAGCGAGGTGGGGGCGCCGCGCGCCCTCGACAGTGATCTCAGCGGGGCATTGCGGGCACTGGCTCGCGCCCCGGGCGAACACCCTCAAGCGGTGGTCGTGCTGAGCGATGGGCGTTTCTCGCGCCCTTCGGCTGACGTTGGCGACGCGGAACTTCGTCGCACCCTCGCCGAGCTCGGCGTTCCCGTTCACACCGTGAGCCTCGCGACGCGCGCGCTGCCCGACGCGGCGCTGCGCAACGTTCAAAATGCCGGCGTCGCGGTCGCGCACCAACCGCTCGCGCTCCGGCTGGAAGTCTCCTGCACGGGCGGCCTCAGCTGTTCTGACGTCCCGGTTTCGGTCCGTGAGCTTCGACAAGGTGAGCCCAAGGCCCTACTCGCCGAAGGGGTCGCCAAGTTCGACGGTCAGGAGCTGACGACGTTGGAGCTCAGTGTGACCCTCGAGCGCGCCGGCACGCGACTCGTCGAGATCGAAATTCGTGCGCCCGAAGGCGACCGCATTCCCGATAACGACCGACGGATCCTGACATTCAACGTGACCCGCGATCGGGTGAGGCTGCTGCATGTCGCGGGCCGACCGACGTACGACGTGCGTTCGCTGCGCATGTGGCTCAAGAGCAACGAGGCCGTCGATCTGGTCGCGTTCTTCATCTTGCGCACCCGGCAGAGCGACCCCAACACCAGCGACACTTCCGAGGAATTGTCGCTGATCCCGTTCCCGGTGCACGACTTATTCACCGAACACCTGCCGAGCTTCGATGCCATCGTGCTGCAGGACATCGACGCGGTCGACTACGATCTCGCGCAGTACCTGCCTGCGCTCGAGCGCTATGTTCGCTCCGGCGGAGGCTTGATTATGGTGGGCGGCCCGTCGGCGTTCGCGGGGGGTGGCTACGCGCACTCCGCGCTCGAGCGCGTGCTGCCGACGTCCATCGGCGATCCCTCGCACCCGTTCGATCTCGGTGAGTTTCTGCCCAAGTACACCGACGCGGGTCGCGTGGCTCCCGTACTAGGACCGTTGCGCGATTTAGTCGGCTCTGATCTGCCCAAGATGGTTGGCTCGAACACGCTCGGGGCCGCGAAGGATGGGGCAATCGTACTGTGGGAGCGCCCGGCGCGGCGCGCGGGTGAGCCCGCTATGCCGGTGCTTTCGCTCTCAGATGCTGGCGACGGGCGCTCGATCGCGTTGGCCGTGGATGGCACGCACCAACTGGCGTTCAGCGAGTTCGCCGAACGCACTGCCGGCCGCGCCTACGGCGCGCTCTGGGACGGGCTGCTCGGCTGGCTGATGCGCGATCCGCGCTACGAAGCCGCCCGGATCGAGCTCATCGGATCTTGCATCGCCGGTAGCCCGAGCGAACTGCGCGTCACGCGCCTGCCAGGAACCACCGGGAACGTCGAGCTCGAAGTCGAGCCCCTGGCTCAGGACTTCAGCGACAAGATTGCGCGCAAGGCGCCGCTCGCCTCCTCGGGCTTCGTCGATTTCGCGATCCCCGCGCTCAAAGTCGGGGGCTACACGGCGCGCGCCCGCGTAGGGCAGGCACCCGCGACGCGCTTTGATTTTGCTTGCGAACGGGGCGGTAGCGCGTTCAGCGATTCACGCCCGGATGCCGAGCGCCTCGAACGCATTGCAAAGCAAAGCCAAGGCCGCTCCGTGGATGCGGATCACGCGGGGGAACTCCCGTTGCCGCCGCCCACGGAGGTCGCCGTGGAACGCCAGGTGAGTGCGATCCTCCCGGCGTGGCTGTGGGCGCTGTTCGCTGCGGCGGCACTCGGTTGGCACTGGATCGTGCGCCGCCGAGCAGGGTTGCCCTGAAGCGAGCGGGCCCCGTCCGAGTGTGGGGCCCGTCACTCGCTCGGGACTCAGTCGTAGTATTCGTGCCCGAGGTGGGTGATGAGCTCTTCGCCCATCATCCAGCGCAACGTGTTCTTGAGCTTCATCGACTGAATGAAGAGGTCGTGCTCTGGGTAGAGCCCCGGCGCCGTCATCGGGCTCTTGAAGTAGAAGCTCAGCCACTCCTGAACTCCGCGGAAGCCCGCGCGATGACCAAGGTCCATGAACAGCGCGAGATCGAGCACCAGCGGCGCGGCGAGGATCGAGTCGCGGCACAGGAAATCGACCTTGATTTGCATCGGGTAGCCGAGCCACCCGAAGATATCGATGTTGTCCCAGCCCTCCTTGGCGTCGCCGCGCGGCGGATAATAGTTGATGCGAACCTTGTGATAGAGGTCGCCGTAGAGCTCCGGGTACGTGCCCGGCTGCAGGATCTCCTCGAGTACGCCGAGCTTGCTGACTTCCTTCGACTTGAAGTTGTCCGGGTCGTCCAGCACTTCACCGTCGCGATTGCCGAGAATGTTGGTGCTAAACCAGCCCTTCATGCCCAGCATGCGCGCCTTCAGGCCCGGCGCGAGGATGGTCTTCATCAGGGTTTGGCCCGTCTTGAAGTCCTTGCCGGCGGTGGGCGTTTGGGTTTCCCGCGCGAGCTCGTGCATGGCGGGGATGTCGACGCTGAGGTTCGGAGCGCCGTTGGCATAGGGCACGCCTTCCTTCAAGAGCGCCCAGGCGTAGATCATCGAGTTTGAAATGTTCGGGTCGCTCTCGAGCAGCCCTTTTTCGAAGGCCGCGATCGACTGGTGCACAGGCTTTGGCTCCAGATAGATTTCGGTCGAACCGCACCACACGGCGACGGCGCGCGAGCAGCCGTTGTTCTTGATGAAGGTGCGCACGTCTTCGCGGACCTGCTCGACCATCTCGGCTTTGTTTTTACCGACTTTGACGTTCGTGCCCGTGAGGCGCTTGACGTACTCGGGATAGAACACCGCGCTCATCGGCTTGATCGCAGAGAGCTCGTCCTTGATTGGGTCCAAGTGCTTCGACTCGAGCACCTGCGCGTTGGTGGCTGCCTCGTAGGCGTTGTCCGAGAAAAGATCCCAGCCGCCGAAGCACATGTCGCTGAGCTGCGCGAGCGGCGCAAAGTCTTGAATTTTCGGGCTGCGCCCGTCGGTGCGCTTGCCGAGTCGGATGGTTCCCGTTTGTGTGATGGCACCAATCGGCGGCGCGAGGCCACGGCGTGCCAACAGGCAGCCGGAGATGAAGGTGGTCGACACGGCGCCGAGCCCGGGCAGAAGAACGGCGAGTTTGCCCTGAGGCGCTTCGAGCTTTTTGGGTCGTTGCATGACGCGCGGCGTGGTAGCAAGCCGCGTGCCGATGAGCAACTCCAGTCTGCCCACCACCACGGCCGTGATACTCGTGGCGGGTCTCGGGGCGCGCTTGCGACCGCTAACCGACGATCGCCCGAAGGCGCTGATGGATCTCGGCGGCGAGACTATCCTCAATCGCGCGCTTCGACTGCTGATCGCGGCTGGCGTGCGCGACGTGGTGCTCGCCACCGGTTACCGCGAAGATCAGATAAAGAAGGCCGTTTCCGCCGTGGATGCGCGGATCACCTTCGTGAAGAACGAGCACTACGACACGACCCAGAACAGCATCTCGCTCGGTCTTTGTGCGCCGTGGCTCACAGAAAAGAGCTTTTTCAAACTCGATGGCGACGTCGTGTTTCAACCTCGGGTATTGGAGCGTTTGGCAGACTCGAACGCGCAGCTCTCGGTCGCCGTGGACACAGGCCGCGCGCTCGACGAGGAGGCCATGAAAGTGCGCGTCGCGGATGGGCGCATCACCGCGTTCGGAAAGGGGATTCCGTGCGCGAGTGCGTTCGCAGAAACGATCGGAATCGAACGCCTCGACGCCGGCGCGGGTCGCCGTGTGCTCAGCGCCATCGATGCTGCGTCCCAGGGCGGCGATCGCGGCCGCTACTACGAGGACTTCTATTCCGACCTGATCGCCGCAGGCCAGCTCTCAGCGGCCCCCGTCGACGTCTCCGATTTGCCTTGGTCGGAGGTCGACACCTTCGAGGATTTGGAGCGCGCCCGCGCTGCGGTGTTACTGCAATCCGCGGAAACCGCGTAACGCAGGTAGCGCTCGGCTGGCCGAACAGACTTGCTTGCGCCGGGTAGGGAAAACGCCTCAGCGGTGGTTTTTTGGGGGCCGAGCACAAACTGCGTAGATGTGGGCCAGCGCAACGCTATTGTCGCAAAATTGCTACAGTGTGGTGCCGTTCGCACAGGGCAAATGGGGGTCTAAGTCCGCGATAGGAAAAGGATTTGCCGCGTTGTCACGGAGCGTGCTAATGCCGTCATGTCTTAGCCCCGTAGTCGACGAAAGCGAGTCTTGAGAATGACCGAACGACGCGTAACGCGAGCAGTCATCCTAGCGGCCGGAACCGGATCCAGGCTCCGCGAGGGCGACGACGAGCTACCCAAGCCTCTGCGGTCCGTGGGCGGAGTTCCACTGTGTGTCCGTGTACTCCGTACGCTCGAGGCGGCGGGTATTCGCGAGGCGGTTGTCATTACCGGGTACCAGGGGGAGCGCGTGCGCAGCGCCTTGCTGTCCGATCCCAGCATCGGCATTTCGCTCTCCTTCGTTGAGAACCCGCGCTTCGACAAGAAAAATGGAGTGTCGCTGCTCGCGGCCGCAGCGTTCATTGATCAGGAGTGCATCCTGACCATGTCGGACCATCTGTACACGCCAGAGCTCGTGCGGCGTTTGGTTGCTTGGGACTTGCCCGAGGGCGCCTGCGCACTCGGTGTCGACTACGACATCGAGCGTTGCTTCGACATCGACGACGCGACCAAGGTGTGTGTCGAGCACAATCACATCGCGCGCATCGGCAAAGAGCTCGAAGAGTACGACGCCCTCGACACGGGTGTGTTCCGCATTGGCCCGGCGCTGGTGGCGGAGCTCGCCAAGCTCGATGCCGAGCGTGGTGACTGCTCGCTCAGCGACGGCGTCGGGGCGTTGGCACGCCGCGGCGATTTTTATGCGGTCGACGTCGGCGAGGTGCGTTGGATCGACGTCGATACACCGGCGGCGCTCGAGCGCGCGGAAGCCATGCTGCGCGTATTTGGCGACTCGCTGGGGGACGAGCCCGGCGCTGGCGCGCCAGTCTCGATCGATCCGGAGGCGCTCGAGTTGTTTGCGCCGAGCTGGGTGCGGGCGGCGGAGCCCTACAATGAGTCGCACTTCGCCGTCGCAGAGAAGCAGGCCGGCATCACGCGGATGATGTCGAATGAGAGCCCCTACGCGCCAAGTCAGCGCGTCGTGAATGCCATCGTAGAAGCAGCACTGCGCGGCAACCTCTACCCGAGTGGCGGTGAGCAGCTGGCGCAGATGCTTTCCGAGCGCGAAGGGCTGCCGAGCGGCAGCGTGTTGCTGGGGGCCGGCTCGACGGAGCTCATCGACGTCGTGATCCGCACCTTCGTGGGCCCGGGCGAGGAAGTGTTGCTCAGCGTTCCGACGTTCAGCATGTACGAGGCGCGCACGCGCACTCAGGGCGGCATTCCGGTGCTCGTGCCGATGACCGATGACCACGAGCACGACATCCGCGGCATGATTCGCGCGGTGACCGAGCGCACGAAGGTCATCTTCCTTTGCACCCCCAACAACCCGACCGGGGGACGCATCGCGCTCGACGATCTGAAGCGCCTGCTACGCCTCGGCCTGCCGACTGTGATCGACGAGGCGTACTTTGAATTCGGGACGGGGGACTCCTTCGTGCCGCTCATCGATCAGTTTCCGAATGCCATTGTCCTGCGGACCTTTTCGAAGGCCTACGGTCTGGCCGGCCTGCGCCTCGGTTACGCGCTGGCCCACCCCGTCGTTCAACGCTTGCTGTGTCGGGTCAAAGTGCCGTGGAACTTGCCGGCGGTTACGATTGCGGCCGCGACGGCTGTTCTGGAGGACGAGGCCGAGCAACAGGGGCGGCTCGACGAGCTCTGCCAGCTTCGAGACGAGCTATTTCAAAAGATTTCCGCGATTCCGGGGCTCCGGCCTGTACCGAGCGAAGGAAACTTCGTGCTCATCGATGTCTCGGGTTCCGGCCTCGGCGCCGAACGCTGGGTCGATCACCTGGTTCAGGAGGGCGTGCTGGTTCGTTCGCTCGGCGTGCATCATGCCAGCCGCAGCTGGATCCGGGTCACGGTCGGGGTTCGCGAGCAGAACGTCAAATGCGTTCAGGCAATGGAGCGTATCGTGTCTCGCACGACTCGCGTTCGGCGTCCGTTCGCCGCGCCGGCCGTCAGCGACGCGGAGTGACTCCTCATCGCGGCGGCGTCGGCTGGTGCTAGACAGCTCGGCGCGAGACCATGGCTTTCTGGGACGGCTATTTTAGGAGCCTGAAACCGCTCGACGTCGAGGAGCCCATCGACGTCTGGGTGCACCGACCCTTGGCATACGTCCTTGCCAAGAGTCTGTTGCCGACGCCAATCACGCCGAACATGGTGACCGTGTGCTCCATTGCTTGGGGGCTCGGCGCGTCGCTTTGCATGGTGAGGGACTTTCCGCACCACTTGCAGTGGGCGGGGCTCTCTTTGTTTCTCTCAGCGGTCTTCGATTGCGCCGACGGCCAGCTCGCGCGCATGCGTGGCACGTCTTCGCCGCTCGGTCGCATGTTGGACGGCGCCGCCGATCTGGTGGTCTCCAGCGTATCCGTGTGTGGCGGCACCTATCTGGTTTGGCAGAAGCTTCACACCACCACGCAGCAGGGCGTCGCCGTGTTGGCGGTGTGTCTAGTCACCATCGTGACGGGCTCATTTCACACGTCGATGTACGACCACTACAAGAACCTCTACTTGCGGTTCACGCACCCGAGCTACCGCGAGGGGGAGGACTACGAGACGGCGCTCGAACGCTACCGGGCGACGCGGCGAAGCGCCTCGTTTTGGGTGCAATTGGCCTGGCCGATCTACTTGTTCTACGTGAGTCGCCAGCTCGCCTATGTGCGGCGCTACGACCCGAACACTCGCACGGCGTTCTCCAAGTTTCCGCCCTATGACCCGGAGCAGGCGCCGGTCTATCGCGAGCACATGGGCCCGCTCATGCGCGTTTGGCGCAACTGGTTCGGCTTTGGTTCGCTCGTCTTCGGAATGAGCGTGTCGATTGGTTTCAACGTGGTCGAGTACTACATGGTATTTCGGCTGGTGCTGCTGAACCTGGCTTTCTATGCCTACGTTCGGCCGCGCCAGCGCCTTGCGTCCGCGGCAGCGTTCCGCGCGCTCGGTTTCTGACCCGACCCCGTCGCAGGCCGGTCCCGAGGCACTGAGCGGTCGCCTTTTTTGCAAAGCTCCAGGCCCACGCGGGATTCTGGCGCCGACCGGGCCGAGGCCGCCGAGTTTTGGCGAATGGGGTAGGGCGGCGGATGGTAGGCTCACTGCGTGAGACGGTCCGGGTCCCTCACTGCTTGCATCGTGTTCTGTGCGGCGCTCTGCGGCAGCGCGCCTCGTGCCAGCGCACTGATCTGGCCGAGTGCGGTGCGAGCACTCGAGCGAGAGCTCTCGGCCGACGATGTCGGCGTGCGCCGGCGAGCTGCGGATCGACTGAGCGAACTGCCGGCGCAGGCGCTCGCGCGAGCGGCTCTGCATGCGCTCGATGATTCGGACGTCGAAGTGCGACTCCTGGCGGCGCGCGCGGCGCGCACGGCGAAGCTGCCGGGTCTTGGGGAGCGACTGCTGGCCTGGCTCACCGAAAGCGATGCGCGGGTGCGCGTGGCGTCCGCCGAAGCGCTGCTCGCGGCGCCGACACCGCGCGGCGTGGCGCCGCTGATTCGTGCTCTTTCCGACACTGACCCGGCGGTTCGTCGAGTGGCTGCGGCGGCTTTGGGCGCGAGCGGATCTCCCGATGCCGTGATCGGACTGCTCGGGCGGTTGGACGATTCCGCTCTCGAAGTGCGAGAGAGCGTGGTCGAGGCGCTGGCGGCGCTCGCGGACCCTCGCGCTGTCGTGCCGCTCGTCTCGAAGATCGAGGATAGCCGGCCGTCCGTGCGGCGCGCCGTGGCGCGCGCATTGGGAGCGCTCGGTGACCGACGTGCGCAGAGTGCGCTCGTCCTGGCCTTGCGCGATGCGGACGTCGACGTGCGCGCTAGCGCGCTCCGTGCGCTCGGGGCCCTTGGAGACGGCGCGGCCGTTGCTAGCATCGCTGCGCTGCTGACCTTGGAAAGCAACGCCTCAGTGCGTCGCGCCGCGATTGATTCGCTGTCACGCATCGCCAGCGCGGAGGCCGTGGTCGCGTTGGTGACTGCGCTGGGTGCGCTGCCCGAGGAGCGCGATGCTTTTGCGGCGGCTTTCCGCCGCCTGCAAGGTGCGGCAGTCGGGCCATTGATCGCTTGTCTGCGTGCCCAGGGCTCCCCGGAAAAGCTCGCTGGGTGCGCGGCCGCGCTGTCGGTCACCCGCGCCAAGGAAGCTGGTGCGGAGATCCGGAACGCGCTCGAGCGCGGTTACATTGAGCCGGAGGCCGGCTTGCTAGCCTTGGCCAGGGCGGGAGACGCGGAGACGCTCGCCGCTTGTTTGCCCTATCTTGGGAGCTCCGAGCCCGCCGTGCGTCGTGCAGCGCTCGGAGCTGCGCGGGCTCTGCTCGATCCACGTCTCGGGGACGGGCGCGCGGTCGAGCCGCTGGAGCTTGCTTTTGCTCGCAGTCGACGGCAGCGTAGCGAACGCCTCGAGGTTCTGCGTTTGCTGGGTCGCACGGGCGCTCCCCGAGCAGCGCGCCTGCTCGTGCCGCTCGCCGAACATGCCGACGATCTCGAGTTTCGGGTTACGGCGCTGGACGCGCTCGCCGAGCTTGGACCAAACGTGGCCCCTCAGACCCTCCTCGCCGGGCTCGGCGATCCGGAGGCAGCCGTACGCTTGGCAGCGGCGCTCGCGATTCGCCGGGCCAGGCCGCCCGGTCTTGCGGAAGCGATCGTCGATCGCCTCGAGCGCGCGGCGATGCAGGATCGGCGTGCGCTCGCGCTGGCGCTCTCGGGCGCGCTCTCGGCGGGAGCGCCCGAGAGCGCCGTGCAGAAGGTGGCGCAGGCGCTCGCGGCGGCGCGCGGTGCCGATCGCGATGGCCTCGCCGAGGCGCTTGGCCACGTCGCGTCGCCCCCGGCGCAGCGCGCCCTGCGGGCGCTCTCAGTCAGCCTCGACCCCGCGGACCGGGCGAAAGCCGCGGAGGCGCTCGGCCTCGGGGCGGGGGATACCGAACTACTCATGGTGTTGGCCCGCGACGCCGAGGGAGCGGTTCGCGCGAACGCGCTTTGGAGCATTGGCGCGTTGGGCAAGGCGACCGCGCTGCCGCGTTTGAATGAAGCCGTTCACGACACGGATCCCGCGGTCGCTGCGAATTCCGTGATCGCGCTGGCTCGCGTGGCACGCCGTGAGCGCGTCGCGATCGGCACGGAATTGTGCGCCTTTGCCGCTGAACCTCGAGCTGCCGTGCGCGCGTCAGCGTTCAGCGGGTTGCATCACGTGGACGCGCGCTGCGGGGACGGTCGCGAGCGCAGCGCGTTGCTGCGCGATGCGTCTTCGCGGGTGCGCCTTGCCGCAGCGCTGCTGCTGCGGGACGTGCACCCCGATGCGGCCGATCGACGCGCCCTCGAGCGTTGCGCCGCGGAAGAGCCGAACGGCGCCGTGGCCGCCGCGTGTTCGGATTCGGCGTCGCAGCCTGCTGCAAGCGAGCAGGAAGTGTTGATATTCGTCGTCCCTCCGGGTGAGGCAGAGCCGACGCCGCGGGCGCCGTTCGCGCTCGTGCGCCCCGACGGACTCATCCGGTACGGCGTCGCTGATCGGCGCGGCGCGCTGGTCGAGGCGCACGTCCCGGCCGGCGAGGTGTCACTGGGCGTGCCCGCGGCATTCGACGAATGAGGGCGCGCTGAATGTTGCCGATTGCCGTGGAGATCGCGCCGCCGGATGCGCCTCGCGAGCAGGTCACCGCGCTTCTGACGGCGTGCTCGCGCGCCATTGCCGACTCGGAGTGCGTCCTGGCCTCCGAAGCGCCCGAAGGCGGGGCCCTCGCCGTTGCCATCGTGACCTGGCAAAGCGACGGCCAAGCGTTTGTCGAGGTCGGGATGCGCAGACAAGGGCGTCCCGAGTGGCGCTCGCGCACGGTCAGCTTTGGTGGTGACGACGAAGTCGTCGAACGCTGGCGCACGGTAGGGTTCGTCGTGGGCACGCTCGCTCGCGGCGAAGCGGGCGATGCGCCAGCAACCGAGGAAAAGCCGCTGCCGCCGAAGACACCCGAGCCGGCACCCGTGCAACACGAAGCGCCGCGCCCGCCGCCCCCAAGGCCGCGCGTCGTGGCACCCCCGCCGCGCGGCCCCGCGCGCGCAGCGCTCGATCTGGGCGCCGAAGGCGGGCCTGGTCTCGGGGGCAAGGTTCGCTCGGGGGGCTCGATGCGTACGCGCTGGCCGTTTCAGGAGCCGCTCAGAGCCGTGGCCTCGCTCAAGTATCTCGAGCAAAATAACTCCATTCCGAAGGGGAGTTGGCTCACCGTCGGCGCAGGGCTCGGTGGCGTGCTCGGGGACTCTCAAGCCGAGTTGTCGGCGAGCCTCGATTTGCGCGGGGAGTACTTTCATCCCTCGTATGACCCGGTGATCGAGACGCGCAGTGGTTCCGCTCCCGGACCGCAGTCGCGCCTTCTCCTCGGGCTAGGCTCCACGCTGACGGCGGCGTGGATGCCGATGCCCAATCTTGGCCTTTACATTGGCGTCGACGGCGCTTGGATGTTTGGCTCGACCGAGGTTCACCTCAAGGTGTCGTCGAGCTCAGGAAAGCCTGAGTGGCGGACTGTCGTAGACGGGCCGTTGCGTATTGGAGCAACCGGGGGGCTGCGTCTCAGGCTTTGGTAGTCGGCCGCGCGCCCC
This sequence comes from Sorangium sp., assembly GCA_019695485.1. Lineage (GTDB taxonomy): Bacteria > Myxococcota_A > Polyangia > Polyangiales > Polyangiaceae > PMG-095. Next base: position 3,149 of record JAEUAF010000556.1, on the reverse strand, counting down.
GCGTCATCGCACGCCCGCGCACGTTCCTCGCGTTGTCGATGGATGTTGGCCGCTTGGAACCACTCACTGGCAGTGGTTGTTGATGCAGCTGCCGTGGGTGCAGTTCATGTTGCCGATGCACTCAACGCAGACGCCAGCGACGCACTTGGGGCGGTTGCTCGGGCAGTCGCCTTCCCTCAGGCATTCCACGCAGACTTGGAACTGCACGTCGCATTGCAGATTCGGATCCTTGCACTGCGGGTCTGGGCCTGAGCAATGTGGCAAGCACACGTGCGTTCGCGCATCGCAGTAGAGCGAGGAATCATGGCAATCCTCGCTGGTTTTGCACTCCACGCAGAACCCGCACTCGCTCAAGCAGATGGCATTGAACGAGCAGTTGTTGCTAAGTGCGCTGTTCCCTCCAACCGACCCACATTGGGTGCACTCTGCGCCAAACGGGCAGATCGCCGCGCACTGGCCGCCCAGGCCTTCCTTCCCGCCGGTGTTCAGCGTGAGGCCGCCAAAGCCCAACAAGCCACCGAACCCATTGCTGCCTCCCGCCGCGAAGCGACCCCCGTTGCCGGAAAATCTGCCGCCGGAGTTGGGGGCTGCACCCCCAGCTTCGCCTCCGAAGCCTGAAAACACGCCGCCGGAGGGCTCGCGGCCGCCGCCCGTGGCAAAAGCCCCGGCATTTCCTCCGCGATCAGGCGGATCCAGCCAGATTTGCTCGGTGCCACAGTGCGTTAGCAGCCCGAGCAGCGCGGCGACGGCGGCGACCCACAGAGCGTTCGGGAACGCGCGTGTCATGCTCTACTGTACCATCCAAGTGTGGTGGTCAGGCGTGCCTGCCACGGCCTGGGTAGGGTACCATTAAAAGCGCAGGAACAAATTGTGATTCCCCGCCCCGCAGGTCCCAGTCGCCCGGCTCTCCGTCTCGTCCCTGCAGGGCACGAGGGGGAACAGCCCCCTTCCGACGAACAAATCATCGACGCGGTGCAGCGTGGGGAGCATCGCGTCGCGGCGCTGCTCTACGATCGGCTGTTCGGCGTGGTCGACCACACTCTGTTTCGCGTGTTTGGTCGACGTGAGGTCGATCACGACGACCTCGTGCAGACGGTGTTCGAGCAAATCGTCGTCACGTTGAGTCGGCGCTCCTACGCGCGGGCATGCAACCTGAAGACTTGGGCCTCCAGCATCGCCAGCCATGTGGGGTTCAACGCGCTGCGCTCACGTCGCCGTGAACGGCGTGTGCTCGATCGAGAAGTCACGGTGGAAGGCACCGTCGTTCCAACGCGCACGGACGCCGAGAGTCTGGCCGCGGCGCGCGTCGAGCTCGATCGTGTGCGTCGCCACTTGCTGGCCATGAAGCCAGATCAGGCCCAGACCGTGTTCTTGCACGACGTCCTTGGCCATGAGCTCGCTGAGATCGCGCTGATGATGCAGGTTTCCGTGGCCGCCGCGCAGTCCAGGCTGGTGCGCGGGCGGCGCGAGCTCTATCGTCGGTTGGATGCTGAGTCGCGCGTTCGCGCGCAGGTGGGGGAGCTAACATGACCGGGCTCCGGGAACCCGAAGCGCTCGTTCGCGCTTTGTCGGAGGAACGCGTCCCTGCGGAGAGTCCCGAGGTGCTTGCGGCCAGACGCGACCTCGTGGTGTCGGTGGTGGCCCGCAAGGTGCGAGAGGCGCGCCTTCAGCAGGAGCGTCGCCAGCGTGTCCGGAGATTGTTTGCGGGTGGCGCGGTTGCGGCGGCTGCGGTTCTCGCGGTCGGCCTCTCCCTTCGAAGCTATCATGCGCACGGCGCGGAGGCGGCGCGCACGACTGCGGTCGGCGCACGGGTCGCGGCAGTTCGCGAAGTTCACGGCACGCTGGTGGTGACTCACGCTGGGCGAGCCCGCGTGCTGTCGCAGTCGGATCTGCCCGAGCTAACGGCGGGTGATGAGCTTCAGACTGCCACCGATGGTCGCGCCTTGCTCCAGACCGAGCGCAGCGCCATTCGTGTCGCGCCGGCCACGCAACTCAGCGTCATGCCGTTGAGCGCGATGGAAGAGCGGATCCATCTCGCGCTCGGCAAAGTGGAACTGAAGGTCGCCAAGCGCCCAAATCTGAACCGCAGCGTGGTCGTGGAGACGCCCAACGCAGAGGTTGTGGTTCACGGCACCATGTTCAGTGTCGTCGTCGACTCCGAACAGGAACAGCCGGTGACTCACGTCCGCGTGACGGAGGGCTCCGTCTGGATCTTGCACGATGGCGTTCGCGAACTGATCGCGCTGGGTGAAGAGTGGGCATCGAATCGACCCCATGGCCTGGGCACGGCTCAGTCCCAAGGCGGCCCAGATGTGGCGCGTCCTGTCGCGGAGTCCGCCCCAAGCGCAGCAGTCGCGGAGCCTGCTGTCGCGACGCCGGCGCGGCGCGGCATGGCGGCGCCCGCGCCGTCCGTGCGTGTTCCGGCTGGCACGCTCGGCGAAGACAACAAGATGTTCGCGGCGGCCGTTGATGCACGAAATCATGGTGATGAAGCGCGAGCGCTCGAGCTGTTCGGCTCGCTCTTGGCGCGGCACCCGAGCGGTCAGTTGGCGGAAGAGTCACGCGTCGAGCGCATGCGCGCTCTGCGGCGGACGGGCAACGCCTCCGGCGCCGCCGCTGAAGCTCGCCGCTACCTTGCAGAGCATCCCCACGGCTATGCTCAAGACGAAGCCCGCGCCGTGGCCCTCGGCGGGAAGTAAGTGGTTCCGCGGCGCTCGCCGCGCCTTTAGTTGACGCCGAGAAGCGCGCGCAGTTCCGACCTCGAGCGCGAATCGTGGGATCGAGTTCGGGTCGTGCGCTCAAGCAGACCGAGCCCGCGCGCCGACGACGTTAGCGCACGGCGCTCCCCGGCGGGGAGCGCCGCTCAGCTGACTGACTCAGCCGCCCTTTGCGGCGCAGCGCATCGCGCACTGCAGATCGCCGGAGGCGCAGCCACACGCGCTCTTCTTCGGCGCGGGCGCTGCAGGCTTCGAGGCACCCGTGTCGCCGCTCGACGACTGTGAACTCGAACTTGAGCCACCGCTCTTCTTCACGCCGCCGCCGACGTTCCGATGCGGCTTCGCAGCCTTGTCGGGAGACGACTCGTCACCGCTGCCGGTGGCGGGCGGCTTGGCGATTGGCTCCGGCGGAGTGACCGGTGCCGGAGCGGC
>JAEUAF010000489.1 GCA_019695485.1 Sorangium sp. | reverse complement strand
CGCCGGCGCCGACTTCTTCTCCGACTTCGCCGGCGTCGCTGCGTTGGCTGAGCTGGCGGGAGCGGCGCTCGGCGCGGGTGCTGCACTAGGCGCAGGGGCAGCGGCGGCGCTCGGTGCGGGAGGTGCGGCACCGTCAGCCGCCGGAGCAGCGCTCGGCGCGGGAGGCGCCGCGCTGTCAGCTGCCGGAGCGGCGCTCGCATCGGGTGCGGGCGCGGCGGGCTCAGCCGCGGGAGGCGGAGGAGGTGTTGCAGAGCTCGGATCTCGCTGGAGAGACTGCACGACTTGCTGCATCGCCTGCTCGATCGGAACACCGGCCGCGAGCTTGGCTTTCTGTGCGCTGCGAAGCTCGTAGTAGGCGTGGTTGCCGGGCCCCTCGCGTTCCGCCTTGAGCGCCGCCACTTCGTCCCGCTCGACGGCAGTGACGGCCAGGCAGATCCCGATCATGGAGAACAGGCCGACTGCAACGAGGGTAAATAGCGCCCCGTTATTGGTTTTGTCTTCCTCGGTTGCCATGACTGGTCCTTAGATATTCTCGAAGGCGAGCGAGCGTGGAAGGCGCGGATCCTTCACGGGAACGAGGTTCACGTTTTTGGCCGCGAAGGCCAGGGCCGCGATGAGCATCCCCGCCATGCCGATCAGACAGGTGAGATCCATGAGCCCGATCGGGAATTCTTCCGTCTTCAGGTTCGGCATCACCAGCCAGTACATGTCGAGATAGATGACCGCGAGCACCCAGCATGCCCAAAAGGCGAGGCCCTTGCGGCTGCGCTTCACGTGGCGCGAAATCATCCCGAAGAACGGCACGATGAAGTGGCAAATCAGGAGGGCCCAGGACACGTTGCCCCACTCGCCCGCGAAGCGCTCTTTGAACCAAATCGTTTCTTCGGGGAGGTTCGCGTACCAGATCAGCATGAACTGCGAGAAGCCGATGTACGCCCAGAACACGGTGAAGGCGAACATCATCTTGCCTAGATCGTGGAAGTGCTCGACCGTAATGCTGTTCTTGAGGCGACCGCGCCCTTGCAGCCACATGCTGACGAGCACCAGCGTCGAGTTGATCGCCAACACGCAGCTCGCGAAGTAGTAGACCCCGAAGATCGTGCTGAACCAATGCGGATCGAGCGACATCAGGAGGTCGAAGGCGCAGAAGGTCAGGGTCAGCGCGAACAGGATCATCGCTGGTCCGGCCACGCGCTGCATGCGCAAGGGGATCGACTCCCCGCCGGACTTATCCTGCGACAGTGACTGACCGAGGTAGTAGCGGCCGACGAGCGTCCAGAACCCGAAGTAGATCACGAACCGAATCAGGAAGAAGCTCGGATTCAGGTAGCTCGCCTTGTGCACGAGCGCTTCGTCGAGTTCGACCTTGGCGTGGTCGGCCCAGATGTAGATCACGTCATGGCCGAGGAAGATTGGCACCACGATCGGAAGCGCCAGCACTCCGAGCACCGGGATGGTGGCCGTGAGCAGCTCGCCCACGCGGCGCAGTGCGACGCTCCACTTGGCGCCCACCAGGTTCTGCAAAATGACCCAAAACAGCGAGCCGAGCCCGATGGACAGAGCCCACATGTACGCGGTCAAATACGAGAGCGAGAAGTGACGGAACGAGTCATTCTGACCCATCCCGAGCACCACGCTCACGCCGAGCGCGGCGATGCCGACCCCGCCCGCCTTGACCACCATCGAGCCTGCCACGTCGGCGGCTCGAATGTTGTCGCCGAAGCTCGCTTCGGCCGCGCTCGAGGCCCCGGCCTTGTCGGCCTGCTTCGCCTCGGATTTCGCTTTGTCGCCTGAGTTCTTGGACGTCGCCATTTAGAAGGTCCTGCCTCGCCTCAGTGGCCCGCTGCGCTCTTGGTCTGCAGCGCGCGCAGATACATCACGATCGCCCAGCGATCTTCGGTTGAAATCTGGGCGCCGTAAGCCGGCATGTTGCGCACACCGTTAGTGATGGAGTCGAAGAGCTGCCCCACGGGTTGCTGGCGCAGATACGCTTGATTGATGTTGCTGGGGGGCACCCAGGCCATACCCTTGCCTGCGCCGGTCGAAGCGAGCAGCTCCGCGCGCTGGGCGACCATGCCGTTGCCCTCGCCCGCGAAGCCGTGACACGGCGTGCAGTAGATGCCGAAGCGCTGCTGACCGCGCGCGACCGTCGCCTCGTCGAGTGGGATTTGTGGCGGGAAGGTGCGCGCGTACTCCGGACCGATCTTGCCGCGGAAGAGGTGGTCGTCGTCGCGCAGCTCGCCGACGGCCACAGTGCCGTCGACCTGCTCGCGCTGCGCGCGCATATCCGCGAAGAATGGGTTTTCGCGCTGCGCCTTGTACTTCGGCTGCGAATCCATGTCCTGAATCAAGTGGACGCGGGGCGAACGCGACTTCGAGAAGCGCGCCTTGGCGGCCAGCGCAAAGGGCACGGCAGCGGCCGCGGTCAGAATGACCATCCCGTAGACCAGCGCTTTCGGGAACTCGCTCGGCGTGGCTCGGTCCTCCAGGACCTCATCGAGCACGGCTGGCTTGGTGGAGTCGAGCAGCGCCCGCGTGTCCTTCGCGTCGAACTTCGGATCGCTGGCCTCGATGAGCAGGAAGAAGCGATCGTCCGTGGCGCGCGCGAAGCGCTCCTTCAAGTCCAGCGGGTGCGACGGCAGCGGCAGGCCATTGAGGACCAGCATGCCGCCGAGCGTCGTCAGAACGCTAAACAGCACCGTGAGCTCGAACATGATCGGCACGTTGGCCGGAATGCTCCAGAAGGGCTTGCCGCTGATCAGCAGTGGGTAATCGTAAGCGTTGGTCCACCACTGCAGGAGGATCGCACTCGCGAGCCCAGTGAGACCGGCACCGAGCACCAGCCAAGGCAGGATCGTCATGCGGATCCCCATGGCCTTGTCGATGCCGTGGACTGGGAACGGCGTGTACGTGTCCCAGCGCGAGAACCCGGCGTCGCGGACCTTGGTCGCGGCGTCGACGAGTTCCCAAGGCGACTCGTATTCCGCGAGCAGACCGTGCAGCGGAGCGGGGCCGGTGGGCTTTTTCTGTGTTTCGTGGGCGTGGCTCATCGTCGTTTCCCGAAGAGTCAGTGGTGGTCGCCGTGTGAGCCGCCGCCGTGGGCGTGGGCGAGAACGCTCGGGTGGAAGGCTTTGACTTCCGACATCGCCACCATCGGCAGGTAGCGACAGAAGAGCAGGAAGAGCGTGAAGAAGAGGCCGAAGCTACCGCCGAGCGTCATGAAGTCGACGGGCGTGGGGATGTAGTAGCCCCAGCTCGAAGGCAAGAAGTCGCGCGCCAGCGAAGTGCAGATGATCACGAAGCGCTCGAACCACATGCCGACGTTGATCACCATGCCGATCGCCAAGGTCACCCACGGATTGCGGCGCAGCTTTCGGAACCAGAACAGCTGCGGCGAGAGCACGTTGCACGTGATCATCGTCCAGTAGGCCCAGGCATAAGGCCCGAAGGCGCGGTTCACGAAAGTGAACCCCTCGGTGCGGTTGCCGCCGTACCAGGCGATGAAAAACTCCATCCCGTAGGCGTAACCAACCAAAAGGCCGGTCGCGATCATGATCTTGTTCATCAACTCGAGGTGGTCGATGGTGATGATGCGCTTCAGGCCGAAGAACTGACGCGCGGGCACGGCCAGCACGACCACCATCGCAAAGCCGCCGAAGATGGCGCCCGCGACGAAGTAAGGCGGGAAGATCGTGGCGTGCCAACCTGGCAGCTGTGCCGTCGCGAAGTCGAAACTCACGACGGAGTGCACAGAGAGCACTAGGGGCGTCGCGAGAGCCGACAAGATCAAGTACGCGCGCTCGTAGCGGTGCCATTGGCGCGACGAGCCGCGCCAGCCCATCGCCAAGATGCCGTAGGAGATGCGCTTGGCCACCGACTTCGAGCGATCGCGAAAGGTCGCGAAGTCCGGGATCATGCCCATGTACCAGAACAGAATCGAGGTCGTGGCGTAGGTGCTGACCGCGAACACGTCCCATTCGAGCGGGCTTCGGAACTGAGGCCACATGCCCATCTGATTGGGGATGGGGAACATGTAGTAGGGCAGCCACGGGCGACCGATGTGCACGCCCGGGAAGATCGCGGCGCACACCACCGCGAAGATGGTCATCGCTTCGGCGAAGCGATTGATCGAGGTGCGCCAGTTCTGGCGCAGCAAGAACAAGATCGCGCTGATCAGCGTGCCAGCGTGGCCGATACCGATCCAAAACACGAAGTTTACGATCGGGAAGGCCCAGGAGACCGGCATCATATTGCCCCAGGCTCCGATGCCGGTCCAAGCCACCCAGCCGATGCTCCCGAAGAACATCGTGAGCAGCGACAGCGAGATGCCGAACGCGATGTACCAGGCGCGCGGCGGCCGCGGCGCCGCCATCACGCGCACCACGTTGTCCGTGATCTTGGCGAACGGGTTGTCGCCCTGCGGCGGCCCCGTGAACGGATTGCCGCCGTCCTGGGTTGCTACGAACTGATTGACGTCGCTCACGGCAGCCATCAGGCAAGCTCCGGATTCGGGTTCTTCACGCGGGCCAAGTACTGCACGCGGGGGTGATTGTTCAGCTCGCCGAGGAGCGCGTACGACCGAGGCAACTTCTGCAGCTTTTGCACCCGGCTCTTCGGGTCGTTCAGGTCGCCGAAGACGATCGCCTCGGTCGGGCACGTCTGCTGGCAGGCCGTCTTGATCTCACCGTCCGCGATGTCGCGCTTCTCGTTCTTGGCGCGGATCTTGGTGTTCTGGATGCGCTGGACGCAGAACGTGCACTTCTCCATCACGCCGCGCGAACGCACCGTCACGTCCGGATTGAACACCATCGACTTGACCTTCATCTTCGGGTCTTCAGTCGGCGTGTACGGCGTGATGCCAATGACGTCGAGGTTGTAGTTGAAGTAGTTGAAGCGCCGCACCTTGTAAGGGCAGTTGTTCGAGCAGTAGCGGGTGCCGATGCAGCGGTTGTAGACCATGTCGTTCAGGCCTTCCCGGGAGTGCACGGTCGCACCCACCGGACACACCTGCTCGCACGGCGCGTTCTCACATTGCTGACACGGCAGTGGCTGGAACGCGATTTCGGCCGAGGCCGGCTCACCCTTGTAATAGCGGTCGACGCGCAGCCAGAACATCTCGCGCCCCATCGACATCGGCTTACGCCCGACGACGGGAATGTTGTTCTCCGCCTGACAGGCGGTGACGCACGCGCTGCAGCCGATGCACTTGTTGAGATCGACGCTCATGCCCCACTTGTGTCCCTCGTAGGACACCGGCGGGACCCACAAGCTCAGGAGCGGCTTGCTCTCGACCTTCTCGGCGGCAAAGTGTGGCTTCTCGCGGTACTCCGTGAGCGTTCCCTCGCGAACGATCTCGGGAAGGCGCTCCTGGATGCCCTCTTGGCCGAGCTTGTCGATGCCGTAGAGGTCCTGGCTGTACGCGAGGCGTTCCCCTTCGCCCGCCAGAGCGAGCGTCGCGCCCGCGGCGACGGTGTAGCCGGCGCTGGTGCGAATCGAGTAAGCGTTCGCGCCCACCGGCGCGATGCCATCCGATACGAGGCCGGCAATGTGCCCGGCGTGAGTGCGACCGTAGCCGAGCGCAACCCGCAAGCTGCCCTCGGCTTGGCCGGGGGCGATCACACCCGGCAAAGTGATCGACTTACCGCCGAGCGTCAGGGTCACGAGGTGTCCGTCCTCGAGCCCAAGCTCTTCGGCGACGCCGATCGGCAAGAGCACGGCGTTCTCCCACGCTAGCTTGGTGAAGGAGCTCGGCAGCTCCTGCAGCCAGCCGTTGTTGGCGAAGCGGCCGTCGTGCACCTTGGGATCTGCCACGAACACCAGCTCGAACGAACCGTTGCCGACCTTAGCGCCGCCGAGCTCGCGCTCGTTGAAGGCCAGCGCGGGCAGCGGTTTGAGCTGCGGCGTCAGGTGTGGGAACTGGCTGCCCGCGACGACGCCGTCGTTCAGCACCTTGCGGAAGGTACGCTCACCCGCCAATACGCCCTGCGACGAGCGACGCACGAGCGCCTGGCCATTCGGCTCCGGATCGCCGAGCACCAGCGCAACGAGCTCGATCGCCGAGCGCCCTGCGTAGAGCGGAGCGATCAGCGGCTGCTGCACACTGATGAGCCCGTTGTTGGCGCGCACATCGCCCCAACTCTCCAAGTAGTGCGCGGCCGGCACGTGCCAGCCACAGAGCGCCGACGTTTCGTCGTCGTAGAGGCTCAGGTGAATGCTGGTCTTGACCTTGCCGAGCGCATCCGCGAACGCGATATCCGAGGGCGAGGTGTAAGCCGGATTTCCGCCGAGAATCAGCAGCGTATCGACGGACGGCGCCTCGGCTACCAAGTCCTTGAGCGCCTGGACGTCGCTGACCTCGCTGGCGTCGAAGTCATCCGTGTAGAACACGGTGCGCCCAGCGTTGCCGAGCAACGTATTCAGGCGATGCGCGAGCGCGTGCACTTCGGCCGGCTGATCCAGCCCCGGAATCACCACGGAGCGCCCGACATTCGCGAGCAGGTCCTTGGCGACGGCGGTCAGGAACTTCTGCACCGACGCCTCCGCGAGGAACGGCGCGTTCGGCTTCGGCTGCGCCGCGCCGAACTCAGGCAGCGCGCGTACCTTCGAGCTAATCTCGGCGTCGAGGAAGGCGGCCACGGCCTTGATGAGCTCGGCACGCACCGGCAAGCGGTGGTCGGCGAGCGCGCCCGTGTGTGTGTAGCCGCTCTCGATCGCGTAGAGGCGACTCATGTCGCCTTCGGCGGTGCGGCGCTGCGCGAACGCGCGCGCGTTCGACAAGCTGGCCGGGAAGGCCGGCGCCATGAAGTCCGCGTCGAGCGTCACCACGACACTGGCCGCTTGCAGCGCGTACTGCGTGCGGTGTGGCGCGCCGAAAGCGAGCTTGCTGCCTTCGCGCGGCCCGTCCGAAGCCGTGGGCTCGAATTGAATCCACTTGGCCTGGGGCATGGCCGCGAGCAGCTGCTTCCTGAGCCAAGCGAGCGTCGGCGACGAACTGCGCTCGGAGAGGATGCGCAGCCCAGCGCCAGCGCGGGTGCGCAAGCCAGCGAAGTGCTCGCGGGCAAAGCGGTCGAACTCAGCGAAGGAGCTCGGCTTACCTCCCTGCTTCACGGAGTCGCTGCGATCGGGGTCGTACATCCCGAGCACGCTCGCCTGGTGATACACGTTGCACGCACCCAACGACTCCGGGTGCTGCGGGTTGCCGTCCACCTTGATGGGGCGCCCATCGTAGCTCGTGACGTGGAGGCCCACGCTGACACCCGCGATGTCGACCGCGGTCGCAAAGCGCCGCGGCACGCCCGGGATCAAACCCTCGGGTCGTCGACTGAGCGGGACCAGCTTGTCCTCGCGCCAATGACAGCCAGCCACGCCCGCCATGGCGAACGAAGCGCCCATGAGCTCGAGGAAGCGGCGGCGCTCCGGCGAATTGGGGGGCGCATGATCGAGCGGAGACTGAAACTCACGCTCAACGTATTCACGAAACTCTGGCGTGTTCTCGAGCTCAGCGAGACTGCGCCAGTAACGGGGCTTGAACTTCTTCAACGATGACATGTCGAGCAGTCCGTCGGGGGAGCGATGTGGTTCTTCTCGCGCAGGCTCTTGCCGTATTCCGCGGGGTCGCCGGGCGGCGTCCAGGTCATGTTCGTGACTTCCTCGGGCGGCCGCAGATTGAGGTCTGGGTTTCGATGGCAGTCGAGGCACCAGCTCATGCTCAGCGGAGCGAACTGGTGAACTTCTTCCATTTGATCGACGCGGCCGTGGCAGGTCACGCAGCCGACCCCACGCACGACGTGCGCGCTGTGGTTGAAGTACGCGTAGTCGGGGAGGTCGTGCACCTTCACCCACTCGACGGGCTTGCCCGTGGCGTAGCTGTCCCGCACCGGGGTGAGCAGCTCGCTCTTGGTGTGCACCTTGGAGTGGCAATTCATGCAGGTCGCCGTGGGCGGGATGGCTGCCACCGCGGCCTTCTCGACCGTGTTGTGACAGTAGCGGCAGTCGATGCCGAGCTGGCCCGCGTGTAGGGCATGGCTATACGGCACGGGCTGTTTCGGCATGTAGCCGACATCCGTGGTCTTCGGAGAGGCCCCGTACCAGATCAGGCCGATCAGGTAGAGCGGCGTGACGCCGAGGGCGATTCCGGCGAGCTGTCGGGTCTTATTGGCCCAGCGCGGGAAGACAAAGAGTTTCATTGCAACCGACCACAGGCTCCGATTAGCGGATTTCGTGCGAGACCGGGAAGCAGAACCCGGCCTGTCTGGTAAGTCCTCCGGCGTGTGTCCGAACATCGGTCCACGCCCCGCGGCAGCGCGGGACTACGCGGATGGATCGGACCTGGAAACAACCGTCTGGGCACACGCTCGTGAGGACGCTCGGCGCACGTCCCGGCATTCATGCGGGGCCCGCTTGGGCTGCTCGCGCCTCCGCCTCTAGCCGGTTCCGTGCGCGCGGAAGAAGAATCTTACTTTCGCTTGCTTTTACGCGCGCCCTTATGCGCCGAGCGCTCCAAAATGTAAATTGATTCCGGTCCACGAATCTCTAAGCGACTGGAATCATGAGACAATTCTCGGCATGACCGGCAGCAGTCGCCACAATGACGTGCATCATTTCCCAACACTTCTGTCACTTACCCGCGCCCCTCTAGAGATTCGAAAACCGCAGTATCCTGGCGGAAAAACCCCATGGGTTTAGTTAGTTGAGACCCCATCACTAAGGAGCTTAGCGAGCTTACCTAGCGAATCTGACTAGGGAGAGGTGCCCCACCTCGGACCCGACGAAATCCGAGGCATAGGCCGTCTAGACGACCGAGAGAGCCCCCCTCTCTTCGGTTCATCCTGGCGTCGAGCCGTTGCACACCCGCAAACTCAGTTGCCAGCACCTCGGAGCAAAGTGGCCGACTAGCCGGCAGCATCGGTGGGCCGACTGGTGTCGCGCAGCGAGTCGCAACGGCCGCCGATGGCAGTGGCGAACAAAGCGAGACGACGGAGACGAACGAGACGAGCGCCCTTTCGAACAGCTCGCCTCGTGACTCTCAGAACTCTCGCATCTGCTTGCGGATCTTCCCGATCGCCTGCTCTTGAAGCTGACGGATGCGCTCGCGCGACAGGTTGTACTTGTCGCCGATCTCCTTCAGCGTGAGCTCGTCCTCGTTATCGAGGCCGAAGCGCCAGCGAATGATCCTGGACTCGATGGGCGTTAGCGTGCCGAGCAGCCGTTGAACTTCCTCGGCCCATTTCTGGTTCGCGAGGCAGTCGTACGGCGACAGGGCATTCTCTTCGACCAAGAAGTCGATGAAACGACGCCCGTCCTCATCGCCGACCGGACGATCGAGTGAGAACGGAGTGTCGGCATAGAGGTCCTTGACCTTGTCGAGCTTGTCCCGCGGGACGCCGGTCTCTTTCTCGAGCTCCTCGATGGTCGGCTCACGCCCGGTGCGCGCGATAATGGTCTGGGTGGCTCGCGACACGCGGTTGTAAGTGTCGAGCATGTGCACTGGAATGCGCACAGCACGACCTTTGTCCGCGAGCGCGCGGCTGATCGCATGCCGAATCCACCACGAGGCGTAGGTCGAAAACCGGTAGCCTCGCGTGTGGTCGAAGCGCTCGACCGCTTTCATGAGGCCGATATTGCCTTCTTGAATCAGGTCGATGAGCGGCAGGCGGCCACGGTTGTAGCGGCGCGCGATGCTCACGACGAGGCGCAAGTTGGCTTTTACGAAGCGGTTCTTCGCGCGGCGCTGCGAGAAATCCGCCTGCCGCACCCGCTCGACGAAGCGACGATACGCAGGCGTCTCAGGCACTGGAACGCGCGCCGGCGCGTCCTCGACCGGCTCCTCCAAGGCCTGACGTGCGATGCGAATGGCGCCGCCCATCCACAGGCGGTCCGAATCCGGAAGGCGCACTGCGCGCGCCAGGGACTCACAGAGATCCGTCCATTCACGCTGTTGATCGGCGTGGAACTTGGAGCGCTGCTTCTTGTGCACCTTGCTCAGGCGTCGCAGCTCCGCTGCTTGCGCGATGTCGGGACGCTCCTCGGGCGGATTCATCGCCAACACTTCGCGCTCGAGGTTGTCGAGAATGAGCTCGGCCACGGGTACGTAAGCGAGCAACGCAGTCCAGAGCTGGACCTCCGCTTGCTCGACCGCCTGCGCAGCCTGCAGCTCCTCATCGGGGCCCATCACTTGGTGGGTCGCCATGTCGCGGAAGTAGCGAGATAGCGTCGAGTCAGTCGCGCTATCGATGTCTCCCGTAGGAGCGGGCTCGGCGGTCATCGCCGCCAAATCCGACTCCAAGTACTCCTCCGGCTCAGAGGGGGTCTCGCTCGAGGCGCCACGTGACGCGGGCTCTGCGGCCTCGTCGCCAAAGTCCTCTTCTTCTCGACGTGCGCCGGGCGGAGCCTCGGGCGCTTCGTTCCGCGTGCGGGACGCGTCGGCGGCGACGGGCCGGGCGGCCTTCTTGGGAGCGCTAACAGCGGCGGTGGCTTTGGCTGGCATAGTCACGTTCACGTCGTCCTCCGTCGAAACAGGCTGCAACTTCTGTGCCTTGGTTGACCCTTTGGTGGCCGGCGCTGGGGAACGATGCGCAGGGCCCCCAACCTTGCGAGCGGCGCCCTGCCTTTGGTTGCCACTAGAAACGGAGGAAGAGCGGAGGGTCATATCGAGAACTCAGTTGATGACTACGCCTGACTTGTTTAAAAGTGCCAAAACAAAGGCGAAACCATTCGGAAAGGTGTCGGCGGAGCGAAAAAACGGGACTCTGTGGTCCCGGTGCGGATAACGAGCTGAACGGCTGAAATGTTCCAGAGGGTTAGGCCTTTTCACTTGAGAGGCCCAATTGTTCTGCTAAGGGCCGTCAAGTCTCGCCCGCAGCGTTGAGTGTATACAACTTCGGTCCTGGTGTAAGCCGCGTCAAGGTCCTCTGCGAGCGACACGAGAAGCTACGAGTACGCAAGGATTGCGGAGACGGCGCCCGGCACATGTGTGCCGCTGGAACGACTCTAAGGTCGTGCAGACGGGATGGCCCCATTGCACGAATGAAAGGATTCCACTAGGGGACGCTCGGGTTCAGGCATCACGGCCGGCAAGCTCGCGAAGGCAAATGCCGCAAGCTCACCGTTCCGTGATTAGTCTCCGATGGCCCTGCCGGCCCGTCAGCGTAACGCTTCAGGGCCCTGGCCCGCTCAGCTGGCCTGTGCGGCGAGCTGAGTGCGCTGCTGGAAAGCCGGGGCGTCGTTGACGGCCATATCGGCGAGAACCTTACGGTCGAGCTCAAGGCCTGCCTTCTTGATGGCGGCCATGAAGCGCGAGTAGCTGACGCCGTGGGCTCGACACGCTGCGTTGATGCGGGCGATCCACAGCTGGCGGAAATCCCGCTTGCGCAGCTTGCGGCCGGCGTAGGCGTACTGCCACGACTTCCACAGCACGCGCATTGCTTGGCGGTAGTGGTTCTTCCTACCGCCCCAGAAACCTTCAACCTGATCCAGCACGCGCTTGTGGCGGCGGCGGGGACTCGGACCTCGTTTTACGCGGGACATGCCGGTGCTCCTCTAACTCAGCCGTACGGCAACAGAATCTTGATGCGACGCGCCGTACCCTCGGCAACGATGTCGTTGTCACGCAGGCGGCGGCGACGCTTTCGCGACTTGCCAATGAAGTTGTGCTGCGAACCGCCCTTCGGGCGGCGAATCTTGCCGCTTCCGGTCACGCGAAACCGCTTGGCGGCGGCACGATTGGTCTTCATCTTCGGCATGGCGACTCCAGAACAATACGAAAAGGCACCGGATCGCGGCTGGCGTCCGGAGCGCGGTCTTATGATGGAAGCTCGGCCGCTCGTCAAGAGTTGAGCCAGTAGTGGTTGACGTCGCCCCCCGTCCGCACCGCCTCGGGATCGATGCAAATCAGCAGGCCACCCGGCCTACTTGGGCACGCACATGGCGTAGCGTTGGACGCGGATTTGGTCGCTTCCATCGACAGTTGGCTCGATCCAAGCGATCGCCACGACGTCACCAATGATGGCGGCTGCAGCATGATCAGGCCCCCGGAACCCCGACGCGGCCGAAGTATCCTGGGTCGACAAAACGATAGGGGCCCCGACGGCCTGGGCAGGCTGAACGCCGCTCAAGTTGGCGCTCGCGCCAAAGTCGATGCGCGCGAGGAACGCGCTCACCGATGCAGCAATCCCGCCGGACGCGGTCGGCAAAAGAGTGGGAATCACGTCGACGTAATAGACGACGCCGATGCTGTCGCCTTGCAAATGGACGGACGCCACCGCGAGGTCCCGCTCCAGATTGGCGTCTTCGCCCTTGTCGCAGGTGGGGTCGGCGTCGCAGCTGCCGGCCGCGCAGAACGCGAGCGTGCTCTCGGTCGTGAGCAGGTTGGTCCCGCCCTTGGTCCAGCCCGCCGCCCATAGCCCCG
>JAEUAF010000148.1 GCA_019695485.1 Sorangium sp. | reverse complement strand
CCGAGGTTTCGAGGATGGCGAGTTCGTTCGCGACCTTGCCCTCGATTTCACTCGCGCCAATGCGCGCCTGCTCGTCGAGGCTCTGGATCTGGCTCTCGAGGCGAGAGTCCACGACGTCGGCGCGCGTCAGCAGCGGCTGGATGGACTTCGCATAGGAAGCCGCGCTCTCGCCGCCCTGGCCCGTGGCGCAGAGCGAGACCTCGCGCGCAAAGAGCTCCCGGAAGCGCTTGCGCACGTCATCGTCCTCGACGTAGCGCGAGTCCCCGAAGCCAATCTGAGCCCGCCCGAGGTCGACCGCGTTGCGGTACTCCTCGATCCGTTGGCGATAGGTGACCAAATCGCGCTCGTTTGCCTCAATTTCGAGGCGAAATCGCTCGCGACTGCCAGCATCGGCGGTCACACCGTGTTGATCTGCCTCGCGCAGCACGCGCTTCAGGCCGTTGACGATGGCGTTCAGCCGATCCGCCTCGAGCGAGAGGCGCTGCAGCCCCTGGGACGCGCTGTTCCACTGGCGCTCGCCGCTCTCGTCGCGGTGAACAAAATCGCTGTCGCTCACGGGCAACCAACCCATGCGCTTCATCAAATCGCGCCGCTCTCGCCGCACCGTTGCAAGCTCGCCGTTCGCGTCGGACGAGGTATCGTCCAGCCCCTCCGCCAAGGTTCGGCGAGCGCGAGCTGCCCGATTCAGAAGCATCAGCGACTGCTGCATGCGCCCCAAAAGCTCGGGCACCGCGCGAATACGGGTCGGCCCAGACAGCACGGCATTGAGCCGCGAAGCAAGGCGCCGCCCCCCCTTGATGAGCTCGCGGGAGCGGTTCACGTCCTCGATCATGCCGAACACGTGCTCGTCTTCGGCCTGCTCGCGCGCCCAGTCGATCACGATCGAGGGCAACTTGTCGTCAGCGGGGACGCTCTGGTCGGCTGTCAATTTGTCGTAATAGACGGCCGGGTCGTTGGTCGACTGCAGGAAGGTATCCACCTGCTGGCGGATCGGGTCGAATTTACCTTGTACCGATTTGTAGAGCGCCAGCGCCTTTTCGAATTGGCCCGAGCGCAACATCAGATCGGCCCGCAACAGCGAGCCATCCGCCGCTTCGATGTTGCGAGGGTCGAGAATGGCTAGGACCTCTAGGGCCCGCTGCGCGCGCATGAAGTCGCCGAGGCGAACGTAAACCCAAGCGAGCTCGTAGAGCATCGTGGCAAACTCGGGCGAGCCGCGCTCGATGTGACTGTAGGCCTCGGCAGCGTCCAGATAGGCGTCGTTCTCGTGAAACAGCCGGCCGATCGCCATCCAGGCCAAGTCGACGACGTGTTTCTGTGCCGCAGACTGCGCTGGCATGCGCGTCACTTTTCGAAACTGCTCGATTGCAGCGGCAAAGCGGGGTGCTTGCCCGGCAACCGGAGCGCTCGCAGCAGTTGCGGGGGGCGCCGCGGGCGCCACGGGGGCTGCCTCGCGGACTAGAACCACACCCAACAAGTACTGACTCTGCAAGGCATACTCAGAGCCTGCCGGCACCAGGTTGACGGCGCTCTTGGCCGACGGGAAGTCCTTCTTCGCGAACAGCGCTTTGGCGCGCGCGTAAGGCAACGAGCCCGACCGATCCGAAGCCGGCAATTTGTCGAGACGAGCGAACACGAAGTCCAGGCTGTCGATGTCGCCGGTGCGCAGCGCGACGTCCACGAGCCGACTGACCGCCCGCCCTGCATAGCCCTCGAACGATCCTTTCGTGCCTTGGTCGAGGATCTCCCGAAAGTGGCGCCGAGCCGAAAGGTATTGGCGAGATTGGAAATAGCCCTCGCCCAGCATGAAAGAAGCGTCGGCGTAAGCAGCTTCGGGGACTTTGCCCTGCCGGTAGAGCTCCAGCACTTTCGAGAGCTCCGCGATGGCGCGGTCGTAATCCTTGGTTCGGAGCAGCATGTCGCCGGCTGCGACGCGCTCAGCTGGCGTCGCCGACGGCACGACACCCTTCGGTGTTGTGCCCCGAACGAGCTCCGTCTCGACGTGCGAAATGGCGGTCTCTGCTTGCCGCTGTGCGTCGGTAGAGTCGAGCGCTGCCGCCTGAGCCGACACTAGCGAGACGCCAAGCAGAGCGCTCGCCACCCCCAAACTTGGACGCCTCATCATTTAGCTCCGGTCCCTACTGATACCCCCCCGGATACGGAACCCGCTGCGGGTGGCGTCGCCGCAGGCGCGGCAGGCGGCGGTGGAGCCGACTCGGCGATCCCGCCCGCCTTCATGTTCTCCGTGAAGCGAATCGCGGGGCGCTGCTCGAGGGGGGTCGTCACGTCGCCCTTTTCCCAGGCGATGACGTCGAGCGCGACGGTCTTGCCCTCGGTAACGGTGAACGTATGGCTAGACCGGACGTCGAACTTGTAGCTGCGCAGGTACGAGAACACGCCGTAGCCGTAGCCATGGAGGTGAAGGACCACTTGCAGGGAGTGATCCCCAGGGGGAATCGAGCCGCTGAAGATGGGAATCTCGCGCTGGGAAGCTAGTAACCCCGCCTCGGAATCATCTTGCTTGTTGTACTGAACGACTCCGTCGAGAACGAACACCGCACCGGTGAGCCGGAAGGCATTGCTGATGTCGTTCTTGAAGGCGATCTCCGCGCGCGCACCGCCGACCCCACCCGAAAGAATCGTGTCGCTCAGCAAGCTCAGTCGAGTGTGGCTGCGCCGAATCTGCTCTTTGAGCTCGTCGATCCGCTGCTCGAGGTCTCTAAGCCGGACGACATATGTGGAGCCGTCCAAGCTCCCGTTAGCGGCAGCTGGCGCTGGCGGCGTTGTTCCAGTGGCCGCGCCGGGCGCAGGGCTCGCGGGGGCCGTTCCGGGTCCTGGCGTGGAAGTTGCTGACGCTTCCGTCGGCTTCGCGGGTGCGGCGCTTCCTTTGGCGTCGGTTGCAGGGGGCGTCGTGGCCGGCGCAGCCGCGCTCGCGGCGGGTGCCTTCTTGTCCTGAGCATGCACAAGCGACACCGACGAGAAACACACGGCGAAAGCGGCAATCGTCCAAGCTTTGTTAAAGCGCATCATGACCCTCTCTCTTGGGGGCTGGCCGAGCCGAGTTGCGCGGCTCTGGCCTAGTCACATCAAATCCTGCATGTCGCGAGTGACCGCAACCTCCTCCGAACAGGCGCATCTTCCTCTCAAGAAGGCACCCGCGCCAAGCATGAAAGTTTCGAGCCCGATGGTTCCAGGCAAGACCGGCCCACCGGCCACCTTAACGGCTGACCGACCACTCCCAAAACGTAGCTATCTTGCGGGCTTTCGGGCCTCGGCGTAGGTTCGAAAGCGCGCGAGCGGAGTGGAGATCGATCTCCGTTGCCGAACGTCGAATCCATTCGGCAGCACGGGCCTTGGGTTGCTTGGACGGCCGAGCACCCCTTTCCCCCCTCCCGCGTCGCGGACTGGTCAACACCCCCTATGCCGGCCGTGCAGGGCGATGCAACGGACGAAATGCTCATGGTCCGCTACCAGCGGGGCGAAGCTCCAGCTTTTGCTGAGCTCGTCCATCGCCACAGCCGACTCGTGTACACCTTCGTGCTGAGACAGCTACGAGATCGGAACCTGTCCGAAGACGTAACGCAGCAAGTGTTCATGCGACTCGTGCAGCGCGCGGGCGAGTTCAAACACGCAGCACGCTTCTCTACTTGGCTGTACAGCATCACGCGCAATCTCTGCGTCGACCACCTGCGCCGACTGTCGCATCGCCAGCACACCTCGCTCGACGCCGCCGGTCCGGGCAGGGACAACGACACGCCGCTCGTCGAAGGCCTGTCCGATCCGCATCCCCGAGCGAGCGTGGAGCGGTCCGCTCAGGCCTCCCAGATGAAGGCGTCCATCCTGGTGGCGGTCGAAGGACTCCCCGACGAGCAGCGCGAAGTTTTTCTATTGCGCCAGATCGCGAACCTGTCGTTCCGGGAAATCGCCGAAGTCACGGAAACCCCGGAAAATACGGTCAAGAGTCGGATGCGCTACGCGCTCGACCGGCTGCGCGAGAAGCTCTCTGAGTTCGAGGAATACGCACGCGCCCTACGCTGACGGGCTAGCCGAGGAAGCTCCACGTGGATTGCGAGAAGTTCGACCGAATCGTGCTCGACCTGCTCTACGAAGAGCTCGACGAGATCACGAGCGCCGCGGCCAAGCGCCACACCGAGCACTGCACCCGCTGCCGTGACATCTTGACGAGACTACGCGCGACTCGCGAAGTCGGCAGCCTCCCGCTCGTCGATCCGCCAGAGGGACTCGAGTTGCGTATCCTTGCTGCGGAGCGGCGCGCTCGGCGTGAACTGCCCGCGCGTCAACGCGTCGGTCGTATCGTGAGCATGCTCGCTGGCTACGCGATGCGACCACAACTCGCGATGGCGGCGTTGCTCCTGCTCGTCATTGGCTCGAGCTTGCTACTGCTGCGCACACGCCCCGGGGAACAGAAGAGCGTGCTCGTCACCGAGCGAGGCGTGCCGGAGGGGGAGCCCGAAGCAGTCGCCGTGGTCCCGCGCGGGGCGCCAGCGCGCGTCGCCAAGGCCAAGGCAAGCG
>JAEUAF010000415.1 GCA_019695485.1 Sorangium sp. | reverse complement strand
GCAGCGCGAGCGCGGGGATGAGCGGCGGCGGCGCGGCCGGCAGCCGTGCGCAAGGCGGCGCCGGAGGCATCAGCGCGAACGGCGGCGCCGCTGGCATAACCGGAGGCTTCTGCGCGCCGTGCGTGACCTCGTCGGATTGTGCTTCCGGCTCGTATTGTCTCGACGGCGTGAATCCGCGCTGCGGCGCGCCGTGCGATTCCAATCTCGCCTGCGGCGGCGGCGAAAACTGCGTGGCCTACAGTGGCGGCGGGAAGAGCCCCATCGTCGGACATAACTGCGAGCCGGTCGATGCGGTATGCGGGAGCGTTCGCACCAGCGCCGGGCTCGACTGCAGCGACAATTGGAACAACTACGCCAACGCATTCTTCACGAACACCTGCGTCGGCAGCTGTCATCGCCACGATACCGCCCTCAACACCGCCGAAGCGTGGCGCGCCGATGCGGACCATCTGCGCTACATGATCGAGAGCGGGAGCATGCCTCAAGCCGCCACGCTCACACTCGCCGAGCGACGGCGAGTGCTGACCTGGCTCGCTTGCGGAGCACCCTGAATTTGGTCCAACCCTCGGGGTGGGCACGGGGGAGACGCCTGCGCTAGGATGCGCGCCGATGACCACGCCGCCGCCGCCCTTTTATCGCTTTCGCCCCCATCCGTGGCACGGGCTCGACGCCGGGCCGAGCGCTCCCAGCGTCGTCCACGCTTATATCGAGATCACGCCATTTGACACGATCAAGTACGAGATCGACAAAGCCACCGGATACCTGCGTGTCGACCGGCCCCAATCCGGGTCGTCACAGCCGCCGACGTTGTACGGCTTCATCCCTCGCACTTATTGCGGCCAGCGCGTGGCGGCGCTGTCTGCCCCTGGGGTCGAGCGCGCCGACGGCGATCCCCTAGATATCTGCGTGATCAGCGAACGCGCGATCACACGCGCCGAAATCGTGCTCAACGCGCGCGTCATCGGTGGCATCCAAATGGTGGACGGCGGCGAGGCCGACGACAAGATCGTCGCCGTGCTCGACAACGACCTCTTCTGGGGCTCGTCGAGCGAGCTCGCCGAACTACCGAAGGCGCTCCTCGACCGGCTCAGCCACTACTTTTCGACGTACAAACTCGTGCCGGGACAGACTGGCAAGGTCGTGATCGCTGGAGTCTATGGTCGCAACCACGCCGAGCTGGTCGTCGAAGCCGCGATGAGCGACTACGCCGAAGCCTACGGCGACGCACCACCTGCGACCCTGCGCTTTTGAGAAGCGAGGCCGCGCTCAGCGAGTCACTCGACCGAGTGGGACCAGCGAGGCGAATGGTAGAGCAGCCGCAGCACTTCCCAAGCGATGCGCGGCACGTGCGAAGCACGGAGCTTCGAGCCCGGTTGATCATGCCAAGCGGCGAGCGGAAACTCGACACATTGTTCGCTCAAGTGAATCTCCCCAGTGCGCGCTTCGTCGCGTAAAAGCCGCGCCAAGAGCTCCACGTCGAACGTCCAGACATGTTCGAATGGGCGCTCGAACGCGCGGACGATTGCCGGGTGCGCGCGAAACAGCTTCGCCCCGCACTGCGTGTCATAGACAGGCAGGCCGAGGGCGACGCTCGCCGCCGTGGCAAAGCCTCGCCCAATCAAATGCCGGCGCAGGTCGCGCTGGATGTGGCGACCCATGAGCTTCACGCGCGCCCCCAACACCAGCAGAATATGGGGATCCGCCAAGGCTTCCCACATCTCGGCGATGGCCCCAAGTGGCGTCGCCAGATCAGCATCCCAATAGCCGACCACCGTTGCGCCTCGCGCGAAGGCCGACAATACGCCGTGGCGCACGGCTTCGGCCTTGCCTCGATTCTGGCGCAGCGCCACCACGTGAACTCGCCCAGCCGCGTCGGCTTCGAGTCGCTTCAGACACTCGAGCGTCGTGTCGGTACTCCCGTCGTCCACCACGACGAATTCGAGATTGGGTTCGGCGCGCAGTGCCGCGAGAAACGCGGGTCCGTCGAGCCGACGGGCCTCGTTGTAGCAGGGCACCACAATCAACGTGCGCACGCGAATGCGCGCCGCCTGACTCACCACTTGCCCTGAATATTCCCCATGAACGAGTAAGGATAGCCGAGCTCGAAGCTCGAGGCGTCGTCGAGGCGCTTTACCTGCTGAGGGCTTAGCTCGAGCTCAGACGCGCGCGCATTGGTCTCGAGCTGCTCGAGCGAGCGCGCACCAAAGATCACCGAAGTCACCTCCGGCTTGTGGAGCAGCCAGGCCAACGCCACCACCGGCGGCGACGTCGAGGTCTCGGCGGCGACCTCGCGCACGGCCTCGAGAATGCGCCAGTTTCTGGGATTATCGATGCGGGCAAAGCGCTCCTTGCGTTGCTCGAGGCGCGCGCCGGGCGGCGGCGCTTGATCCTTCGCATATTTCCCAGTCAAAAAGCCCGCGGCGAGCGGCGACCACGTCAAAATCCCGAGCCCATTCGTGCGACAGAGCGGCAAGAGCTCACGCTCGATGTCGCGAGTCACCAAACTGTACTCGGCTTGGAGGGTCACGTAGCTCGCCAGGTGCGCTGTGCGACTGCGCCAGAGCGAATCCATCAAGCGGTACGCCGCGTAGTTCGAGCAACCGATGTAAAGCACCTTGCCCTGGGTCACGAGGTCGTCGAGCGCTCGCAGCGTCTCTTCTTCGGGCGTGTCGAGATCCTGCATGTGGATCTGGTAGAGATCGATGCGATCAGTGCGGAGCCGCTTCAGGCTCGCCTCGACGCAGCGCTGGATGCGGTAGCGCGACGCGCCGCTGCGATTCGGCCCCGCGCCCATCATGAAACGGAACTTAGTCGCGAGCACCACCTCGTCGCGCCGCTTGTCCTTCTCGAACCACGCGCCGATCACGCGCTCGCTAAGGCCATCTTGCCCGTAGACGTCGGCGGTATCGATGAAATTGATCCCCAGTTCGAGGGCCCGATTCATGACCCTGAACGACGTTTCTTCGTCCATGCCAACTTTGTGCATGAACGAGTTTTCGTCCGCCTCTCCGAAGGTCATGGCGCCCAAACACAACTCGGAGACCTTGGCCCCCGAAGCTCCCAGTCTTCGATACTTCATAGTGTTCTCCTGCGACGAGGGCAGAGCTTAGAACACGACGCGCCCGAACACCCGCCCGGCCCCAGGTGCCTTGAATCGCGCTCTGAACACCAGCCAAGCGCAGCGCGAACGGAGGTCCGACCGGGCGGCCATGACCGGGACTGTCGGGCCGGCGGGACGTCCTCGGGGGCTCCGCCAGGCGACCCGATTGGGCCGCGTACGTCTCAGACTCGAGCCGCGCGTCGTCCCAGCCGTCTCGATCTCCTGCAGGCTCGCCGGCGGCCGCCAAGCTCCGCCTGGCAAGAGGTCCGTCGGACGGTTGTCCAAACCCGGGCTTGCTGCACAACGTGCGCACACACGAGATGTGCAAGTGCGCGACTCGCGCAGCCGTAAAGCGGAAGCAATTTCGTGTGTGTGCGCCGAACGCGCCCAACACTTCCTGGCTTTTCTCGCGTGATGCGCGGCACACCTAGCAAGGAGCCCGCTGCACGTCACGAATTGGCACGCTTCATGGATGATCACAGTTCGTGGTCTACAAAGTTCCGTCCAAGCGAGCCCCAGTCTCCCTCTTCAAGAAGCTCGAACAGCTGGCTCGCATCCTCGGTGGCATCCCCGTGTGGGAGGTTTTCCCTGAGAGCGGCGCCGCTGAAGCCGGCGTTCGCTTCGGCGACATCATCCTGCGCGTGAACGGCGAGGCCACGCCGACTTTCGAGAAGTTTCTGGAAGCTGGACAAGCCCACATCGAACGTCTGGAATTCGAAGTGTTCCGCAATGGCGAGCTCTTGACGCTGCGCGCGGGTGCGCACGCTTCCTGTTGACGCGTGACTAGCGCGGCTCTGCGTGCGCCAACGCGCGCCAACGCGAAGTGTCGACG
>JAEUAF010000121.1 GCA_019695485.1 Sorangium sp. | reverse complement strand
TGCGACTGCGTATAGAGATGACCTCCCGCTCTAGCCTGCTGAGCGTCCAGTGCTCTTCATCGGCACGCGCGAGCAGCTCCGATTGCTCGTGCTCGGGGAGGGGCAACACCAGGCGCAGGTGGCTCGCCGACAGGCTCTTCCAGCGTGCGAACCCGAGACGCGCGGACAATTCGTAGATTGCCACGTTGCGGTAGAGTGAGCCTGGGCTCATTGGGAGTTCTGGATGTTTGGCCAATTTGCGAAACGAAGTAGCCTTGGCGCCTCGGTTACGCCAAGCGTTGACGTCACCCCCGTACAAGCGGTCGACGATCAGGCGGCCAACGGCCAGCGCAAAGTCGAGGGTAGCGGCTCGAGACAACTCACCAATTGAAGCCACGACTTCCTCGACCAAGCGGTCATCGGATGTCGACGTTATGGAGTTCTGCGGGGAATCCGTTGTATCCGCTCGCGGGGCGATCACCGGTGCAGGGCGGTGCGGGTGCATGTGCGACGTTCCTTGCAGGAAGGATTTTTCTTTGCATCGAGCCGCTGCGAACAGGCGCTGCGGCACGATTGACATGAAAATATTGTGGTCGTAATATTCTCCGCAGTGTACGCGAAGACCGCAAAAACACACGAAAAGATTTTAGCCTCGGCGGCCCGCGCTTTTCGAGAGCACGGGTTTCTCGGGGCCAGCGTCGATCGTCTCATGAAGGGGGCCGGGCTAACCGTCGGCGGCTTCTACGCACACTTCCAGTCCAAGGAAGCGCTCATCGCAGAAACGTTGCCGGAAGTTCTTCGGAAGACGAGGAAGGAGTTGTTCGAGGGGCTCGACGAACTGTCCGGTACTGACTTCTTGGTGGCGATTGCCGACCGCTACTTGAGCACGCGGCATCGCGATGGTGTGCTGGCGGGCTGCGCGTTGCCCGCGATCCTGTCGGAAGTCGTCCGCGCGGGTGATGCGCCGCGGAAGGCTCTGTCCGACGAGGTCGAGCGGTTCATCTCGGAGACCAGCTCGCGCTTCGAAGGCGAGTCAACCTCCGTGGCGCGCGCGCGCGCGCTTTCGGTGCTTGCGGTGTGCGTCGGCGGGCTGATGCTGGCGCGCGCCGTGTCGAATCCGGAACTCTCCGCAGAAATCCTCAGTTCGTGTCGCTCGCTGGTGGCGAGCGCGCGTTTCGAGTAACTCGTGCAGAGCGAAACCTATCTCACGGGGTCCAAACCGCTGTTGACGCTGGCCGCCATGTTGGCCGTGCTGATGGCGTATCTCGACGTGTCGGTGGTGAACGTCGCGCTCACCGATATCCGCGCGAGTTTCGGGACTCCTCTGGATCAGATCGCGTGGGTTTCAACCTCCTACATGATGTCGAACGTGATCGTGATCCCGCTCACGGGCTTCTTCAAACAGCGCTTCGGATACCGTAAGTACTTCGTCGCGTCGCTCCTGCTTTTCACCGCTGCGAGCGCGCTGTGTGGGCTCGCCTGGAACCTGGAATCACTGGTCTTGTTTCGTGTTCTGCAGGGGATCGGCGGCGGCGCCATCATTCCCACGTCGCAGGCGATCTTGCTCGCCCGCTATCCGAAGCGGGAACATGGGATGGCCGGCGCGCTGTTCGGGCTCGCGGCGATTTCGGGGCCGTTACTGGGGCCCAGCGTGGGCGGGCATTTGATCGATGCCTTCAATTGGCATTGGATCTTCCTGATCAACGTGCCGTTTGGGCTATTCGCAGCATTGCTCTCGCAGAAGCATATCGTGGAGCCGAACTTCATCGCCCGACACGATAGCGTCGACTGGCGCGGTATCGGCTTGCTCGCTGTCGGGCTGGTTTCTCTGCAGTACGTGTTGGATGAAGGCCAGGGGCGCTCGTGGTGGGAAAGTCAGCGCATCGTGGGTCTTTCGTGGCTCGCCCTGATCGCGCTCGGTGGCTTCATTGCCCACGAACTCGAGACCGAGAAGCCGGTAGTGGACCTGCGGATATTCTCGAATCGGAGCTACAGCGCGGCCACGATGATAAATTTTCTGGTGGGCGTGGCGCTGTTCTCGGGTTCGTTCCTGTTTGCGCTCTATTGCGGCGCGGTCATGCGCTATTCGGCGCTCGAGATCGGCAAAGTGTTTCTGGCGGGCAGCGCGGTTCAGGTCTTGCTGATGCCGCTCATCGGCCGCCTCGGGGGTCGCTTCGATCAGCGGCTCTTGATCGCCTTCGGCGTGATCGTGCTCTGCTACAGCCTTTGGCTCAACGGGCACCTCAGCGAGCGCTCATCGTTCTTCGGTCTCGCTTTCCCGCTCTTCGTGCGCTCCTGTGGCATAGGCTTCGTGTTCGTGCCATTGGGGATTTTGGCGCTCTCCGATTTGCCGGAGGAACAACGCGGCGCCGGCGCAGGTCTCTTCAATCTCACTCGTGAGTTGGGGGGGTCGATGGGCACAGCGGGCGTCACTACCTTGCTCGATCGCCGCGCGCACACCTACGGTCAGCACTTGGCGGAACATCTGAGCGTCTCGAATCCGCAGGCGCTGACGGAGTTCCTGCGCTTGCGCCATGCGTTCGGCGCCGTGCTGGGCCGCGCCGAGCTGGGTGCGCTCGGTGTCTTTCGAGCGCGCGTGCTCGAGCAGGCCTTGGTCCGAGCGTTTAACGACGCATTCTTGGTATTGGTCTCTATTTTTGCCGCTTCGGTGCTGCTCGTCCTCGCACTGCGCCCGGGCGCG
Organism: Sorangium sp.; assembly: GCA_019695485.1. Classification (GTDB taxonomy): domain Bacteria; phylum Myxococcota_A; class Polyangia; order Polyangiales; family Polyangiaceae; genus PMG-095. The sequence goes on along the minus strand of JAEUAF010000121.1, from coordinate 10,567 downwards.
GGGCACGCCGAGGCCGCCACTCACTGAGCCCAATCGACGTGGGTCCGGACGCGAAGGAAAATCATTCATGAGCATTTCCACAGCCGACGAGGTGGGCTACTCACCGAGCAAGAGCGAGGCTCCGGCGAGCGGCGTGGCGAAAGCCAAGCGCCCTCCGCGTCGCGCGCGCCTGGTGATCGCGGGACTGACGCTGGTGGCGGCGCTGAGCGCCGGCTTCAGCTACGTGCACCGCCTTGGCCGCGAAACGACTGACGATGCGCAGATCGAGGGGCGCATCGTGGAGGTCGCGCCCCGCGCCAGTGGGCGAGTCGCGCGCGTGCTCGTGCAAGACAACCAGTTGGTCAACGAGGGCGAGGTGCTGGTCGAGCTCGAGCACGACGACCTCGATGCTCGGCTCGCCGAAGCGCGTGCGGAGCTTTCCGCTGAGCAGGCGGCCAAGGCCTCCGCGGAAGCGACGGCGCGGCTAACGGAGGCGGTGACGCGCGCTCGCACCGAGGAGGCGCTCTTTGGTCTCGAACAAGCGACGCTCTCGGTGGCAAGTCGCGGCGCGGATTCGCGACACGCAGCGGCCGGGGTCGCCTCGGCGCAGGCCCGCTACAAGCTTGCACAACAGGAGTGGGAGCGTGCAAGCTCGCTCGTCGCGTCCGAGGCGCTCCCCAAGTCCGAGCTCGACCACAAAAACAGCGCGGTTGCCGAGGCTGAAGCAGCTCTCGAACAGGCGCGGTTGCGGGTGCTCGCGGGCGACACGAGCGTCGCGGCCTCGCGCGCGGGCGTGGGCGTTGCACGCGCGCAATTGGCGGGGGCCAGCGCCGACCGAACGCGCGTCGAGGTGGCGCGGGCGGCGGTGGCACTCGCCCAGGCCCGTCAGGAGCGCGCTGAGGCCGCTGTGCGCCTCGCCGAGCTGAACCGCTCGTATGCGACCATCAAGGCGCCGGTGCGTGGCGTGGTTTCGCAGCGCAGCGTCGAGCTCGGAAAACTGGTGTCGCCGGACCGCGCGCTCTTGACGTTGGTCTCTCCCGACGACGTTTGGGTGGTAGCGGGCTTCAAAGAAGACCAGATCGGTCGCATGCGAGCCGGCCAGGCCGCGCGCATCGTCGTGGACGCCTACCCGGAGCATCGGCTGAGCGCGCACGTGGGGAGCATCGCTGGAGCCTCTGGAGCTCGCTTTGCCGTGCTGCCCCCGGACAACGCGTCGGGCAATTTCGTGAAAGTGGTGCAGCGCATCCCCGTGCTGCTCCGGTTCGACTCGACTCAGGGGCTGCGATTGCGCCCTGGGATGAGTGTCGAGGTGAGCGTCAGCACCGATCAGCTTCCCAAATAGAGCGCGATGGCGTTGTGCACCGAGTGCGCCACGACGCACGCCGAGAGCGAGCGTAAGCGCAGCAGCAAAAATCCGTTGATGAGCCCCAGGACCAGCACTGGTGCGAACGAATAGGCGGGGTGCGCCGCGGCAAACGCGAGCCCAGTCAGGACTGGCGCGAGGTAACGTCGTCTCGGAAGCTCGCCTTCGAGCGCCGACTGCAGCCAACCGCGAAAGAAGCGCTCTTCGACGATCGGCGCGACGCCAACCAGGGTGACGCACAGCAGCGCGAATTCCGCCGCTGAGCCCACCTGCAGATGCGGCACCTCGTCGACACGGGGATGCACGACACGCAGGTAGAGCCAGGCAAAACCACCACTCAGCGCGCCCGCGAGGAGTCCGAGCGGCGCCAGCTGAAGTCGCTGCATGGGTGGTGTGCTCACTTGTTCACGCACCGTCGTTGCCCAGAGCGCTACGGCAGCCACCGCATAGGCTCCGAGCATTTGCGCCGTTGGCGACAGCAGTCCCGTGAAGAGCGAGGCCAGCTGCTGCGTCAGCAGCTGAGCGCCTTGAAAACCGGCAAAAACGAGCAGCGCTCGCCATACCTCCGTGCTGTGCTCGCGCTCGGCGTCGTCAAGCCAGTCGATGGTGCGGAGCGCGGCTCGCCTCGCCTCGAAGGTGAGTGCTGCCAGCGTGAATAGGGCCAACAGCGCGCTCACCGGCTCGGGCGCAAACACGACACTCGCGAACGGCACCGTGAGCAGGAACGACTCGAGCGAGCCCAGAAAGGCGCCGCGCGGGCGGGTGGTGCCGAGGCCCGCGCTCAAGAATGCGACGTAGGTTGCGGCCGAGGCATAGATCGCGACGGCGAGTAACGTGGCGACGACCCGCCACGATAACTCCCAGAACCACTCCGGTCGCGGGCGACTCGCCGCCAGCACGAGAGCCAGGGGCGCTGCGACGATTAGCAAGGTGCGCCGGAGCGTGCTCGACTTACTGAGCAGGGTGTCTCGCGGCAAAATGGGCAGCGAGCCGAGCATTGGCCGCGCCAGCATATCGCGCGTGGCGCCGCGCGTCGCCCGTTGCATGCCCAGCGTACTCACGAGTTGAAGCGTGATCAGAGCCACGGCATTCCAGAGGAAGCGCGCGCTCGGCGAGTGCGCGGGCAGCTTCCACGTGAGCCAGCCTGCCAGAGCACCCGCGGAAAGGGCGGCCATGGGCACCTGGAAACTGCCGCCCGGCTCACGTCGATTCAATAGCCGTTCGAGCGCCGGCATGCCGGCACCCTGGCCGAGCGCGGAGCGAATCGCTCCGGGGCGCACTGGCTCTGCGAGTTCGTGTTTGCGGTCCAACACGGAGAACGCCATGCCGAGCAGCGCGGTAGCCAAGCCGAGTGGGACGACGCCGCCCCAGGTCTGTCGTCCGATGATCGCGCGCCCGAGATCGTCGCCGAACGGCGGTCGTCGCTGCAGGAAACGCTGAGACGCGAACTGGATCAGCAGCATTCCCAGCACGAGCGGCAGCGTGGAGAGCCAACTCAGCTGCGACGCGCGATACGCGGAGAACGAAAGCTTCACCGATTTGCCGAGACATGTCCCGAGCAGCCCGAAGCTCACGAACAGCGCAAAGGAAAGCAGCACCGCGGCCGCGAGCGGCGTCTGGGGTGATAGCGCGTTATGCAGCGAAATCACGAGGCCCAAACACAAGGGCAGCGCCATGAAGGCCTGCGCGAGCACCAGAATCGCCTTCGAGAGGCTGGATAGGGGCAATAGCTCGAGCAGCTCGCTCTTCAGCGCCTGGGTCGGCATGCGCGGTGACGGCAACTCGAGCGCAAAGGTGACGCCCAAAGCAAAGCAGCCGGCACCGAGTCCCGCCCAGGTCGCGGCCCAGCTCGGCTCCGTCGCCAGTCTAATGCGCAGGCTGGTGCTGAAGCCCAAGTTGTAAAGCAGCGCGGCCAGCAACAGACGCATCAGCAGCGCGGAAATGCCGCGCGTCGGCTCGGGCTTGCGCCCACCGCGCAAGCGCGGGCCCATGCGGTGCCAGCTGCGCAGCACGAGCAGCGTCATCGCCGCGAGCTCTCGCAGCGTTCGCATCACACGGAAACCAGCTTCAGAAAAGCGTCCTCGAGTGATGCGCCGGCGTCCAAGTTTGCGGCTTCGCGGGCGGCGCTGGGAGCGCCGTCGAAGATCAGACGCCCCTGGTTCATCAGCACCACGCGCGTGCAAAGCTTGTCGGCCATGTCGAGTAGATGGGTGGACAACACCACGGTTACCCCTCTCTCTGCGAGCTCCTGCAAACGACGGCGAATCTTCACCGCCGACGGCGGGTCGAGCCCGTTGGTCGGCTCGTCGAGCAGCAGCAGCTTCGGCGCGTGCGCCAGCGCCACCAGCAGCGCGAGCTTCTTCTTCATGCCGAGCGAGTAGCCCGCCACGAAGCGATCCAAGTCCGCCTCGAACTCCAGGGCCTCAATCATTGGTGCCAAGCGCTGGAGTACCTCGCTTGGGTTCCCACCGCGCACGTGGGTCACGAACTCGAGCGTTTCGCGGCCCGTCAAGAAGTCGTAAAACGATGGCTCGTCAGGGCTGTAGCCAACGCGCTCCTTGACCGCCACGGCTTCCGTCGTCGAGTCGCGACCGAGCACGGAAGCCCGCCCGCGCGTGGGCCGCAACATGCCGAGCAAGAGCTTCAGCGTCGTGGTCTTGCCGGCTCCGTTCGGCCCCAGCAACCCGACGATTTCGCCGGGCGAGAGCCTGAGCGTGAGATCGTCGACCGCGAGCTTGGTTCCGAACTGCTTCGAGAGCCCCTCTGCGGCCAACACCCAGCCGTCGGTCATGCCGAACACCATACATCGAACTGGGACGCGCGCGGAACGAGCGCGCGGACGGTCGAATGCTCGTGCACTGAGGTGCCTGCCCACGGCGACAGCACGCAGCGGGCTCGGGTTTCCCTCGTAGCGGCGCGCTCGCCTCGCGCATTTCCGCGCGGCGATCGGAGCAGCCAAGCGCGCCCCGCTTGCCAATTTGTTAATGTAGTTCAGAATCTCAGACGGTGCCGATTCGCCCTCAGTCTGGTCCCTTCGTCCTGTTCATGTGCGCCGCTTGCAGCCCCGCGGCGACGGCCACGCGCTCCGGCGGAAGCGGTGGCACGAGCACCGCCTCCGGTGGCGCGAGCGCGACCTCGGGCGGGGCGAGCGCGGGCGGCAGCGGTGTCGTTGCTAGCGGAGGCAACACTGTCGCGGCCGGCGGCGCGACTGCGAGCGTCGGCGGTATGGGCATGGGGGGCAGCCGCGTGGTTGGTAGCGGCGGCAATTCGCCGAGCGGCGGCAGCGCGAACTCAGCTAGCGGCGGTCGCGTCGGCGCGAGCGGCGGCACCACACTGAGTGCTGGCGGCGCGCAAGGCGGCATCGGTGCTGGGGGAGGCGCGAGTGGCGCTGGCGGCGGAACGCCCAGCATGGGTGGCGTCAACGCCGGCGGCGCTGCAAGCAGCGCTTGTGGCGCGCAAACGAACCTGCTCTTTTGCGAGGACTTCGAGAAGTTTAGCGGGACGAATATTCCGACGGGCGGCGTATGGAGCACCGCCTACATCGGTCCGGATGCGCCGAGCATCGTCGTCGATTCCACGACGCCAGCCCACAGCGGCACGCGTTCGGTGGTGGTGCACGCTCCGCTCTCGAACTTCCAATCGTTTCTGATCTATCACGACGCGGCTGTGCTCCCGCGCGCGCAGGGCGACTTCTATTTGCGGAGCTACGTGCGGCTCGGGCGCGACATGGCGGGCGGTCACAACGCCTATTTGATTCTCGATCGCAACACCGCACCCGGAGCCGGGTCCGCGGTGCGGTTGGGTGAACAAAACGCCATGTTGTCGCTCACCGTGGGCGGCGACTCGCATGGTTCCCTTTCGAACGGCAAATTTTACCAGGACCAGCTGCTCGGCGCGCGTTTCATCTCGAAGACCTGGGCTTGCCTCGAGGGGTACTTCAACAGCACCAAGCCGGAGATCGACTTCTGGCTCGACGGCCTCGAAATTGGGGACTTTCACCATTTGGATTGGCCCGCCGACGCCTACGACAGCGTGCGCTTCGGCTTCGAGAAGTACGCTGGTCCCGAGCTCGACATCTGGTTCGACGATATCGCGATCGGCGCAACGCGCATCGGCTGTCAGTAGCGTTGGGCGCGTAAACCGGCGGCGGCCCGTGCGTGCTAACCTGCCGGTGTCGCCCGCTCCGCATGAATCGCTTCGAGCTCGCCAACTTCAACCTGAACTTGCTGGTTGCGCTCGATGCGCTGCTCGGCGAGCGCAGTGTAACCGCGGCCGCCAAACTCACGCGCGTGACGCCGTCCGCGATGAGCCATTCCCTGGCCGAGCTGCGCACCCTGCTCGACGACCCCCTGCTCGTGCGGTCCGGGCGTGCGATGGTGCTGACGCCGCGCGCCGAAGCGCTTGGGCCCGCCTTGCGCAAGGTGTTGTTCGACGCGCAGCGCTTGCTGGCCGGCGGGGCGACGTTCGACCCTGCCACGACCGTACGACGCTTCGTGATCGCCGCACCCGACTTCCTCGCGACATTGCTGTTGCCGCCATTACTCGCGGCGATCGCGCGAGAAGCTCCGGCGATCACGCTCGATGTGGTGCCGAGCGCGCGGCGTGGAAATGCTTGGTTGCTCGAGAGTGGCGAGCTCGATCTGGCGCTCGGCGCGATCGTCGATCATTCCACGGCCATCCGTCGCATGGATCTGTGCACCGAGGGCTTTGTCTGCGCGGTGCGCAAGGGGCATCCGCGGGTTCGCGGCAAGCTCGATCTGAAAGCCTACGTCGAGACCCCGCACCTCGTGATCACGCTTGGCGACGACAATGCGCCGACGTGGATCGACGAAGCGCTCGAGAAGCTCGGAAAACGGCGGCGCGTTGCGGTGAGAGTGCGCTACTTCATGGCGGCGCCGCTCGTGATTGCGGAGTCCGATTTGGTGCTTACAGGCCCCAGCATGCTGATTCGCTACTTCGCGCGCTTGGTGCCGCTGCAGGTGCTGACGCCACCCATCGAGTTGCCGACTTATCCTGAAGAAGCCTATTGGCACCAACGCTTCGACGACGATCCCGGTCACGCATGGCTGCGCAGCCTGCTCGCCAAGACCGCGCGTGGCTTTGGCCTCCCCGAGCAGCCGCGCAAACGCAGTTTTTGACCTGAATGGCGCTCAACGCTGGTTGAGCATCCGTCAAAACCGAAGCCCGTGAATCCGACGTATGGTCTCAGAGGTCAGCAATTGGCTGACGTGGAGGATCCAGTCATGACGATTCAAGCGACGTTCGATGCCGCCAAATACAAGAGCACCACGCGCCAGCAATGGGACGCTGCGGCCGAGCCGTGGCACCGCTGGGCGCCCACATTGCGCCGTTGGCTCGGGCCGGCCACCGAGCGCATGCTGGACCTCGCTCGCGTCGAGTCTGGCTCCCGCGTGCTCGACGTCGCGGCCGGCGCCGGCGACCAGTCGCTCCAAGTCGCGGCTCGCGTTGGCCCGGGCGGCAGCGTGCTCGCCACCGACATTTCCCCGGCCATCCTCGCGTTTGCTGGCGCCGAAGCCAGACGAGCGGGTCACATCAATCTGACCACGAGAGTGATGGACGGTGAACATCTCGAGCTCGAGGACGCGACGTTCGACGTGGTGGTCTCGCGCGTGGGGCTGATCTATTTTCCCGATCAACAGCGGGCGCTCCGCGAGATGTATCGCGTGCTCGTGCCAGGAGGGCGCGTGGCGGCGATCGTCTATTCGACGGCCCCGCAGAATGGCTTCTTCAGCGTTCCGGTGGGGATCGTGCGGCGCCACGCCAACCTCGGTCCTCCGTTGCCCGGTCAGCCAGGTCCGTTCAGTCTCGGCGCCGCAGGCGCATTGGAGCAGTCGTTCGCGAACGCGGGCTTCTCCCAGATTCAGGCTGAGCGCATCTCGGCGCCGCTTCGGATGGAGTCAGCCAGCGCTTGCCTGCGCTTTCAGCAAGAATCGTTCGGGGCGCTGCACCAGATGCTATCGTCACTCGATCAAGCCGGGAGGGACGCGGCTTGGCACGAAGTGGGGCGCGCGTTGAGCGAGTTCGAACGGGGCGGCGAGGGCTTTGTCGGCCCCTGCGAGTTAGTCGTCGCCGTGGGTGCCAAATAGCCCGCCGCTTTCAAGGCGCAGCTCGCGGACGCACGATGATCTTCCCGCGCACGTGTCCGCCCTCGATCTCGGCGAAAGCTTCGGCGTATTCGGCAAGCGCGAACGCGCGCTGAATCGCGGGACGCAGGCGACCCTCGGTGACCCAGCGCACGAGTTCCGCGAGTTCTACGGGGTCCGAGCGCATGAAGAAGTAGCGGAAGCGCGCGCCCGTCTCGCTCGCGACCCGCCTCCGCTCGCGTGAGCTCAGCCACACGACGGGCCGCGCGAACCAAGGAAGCAAGTCGCGCGCTCCCGTGGCGTCGGGCATGCCTCCGATGCCGACGACGATGCCGCCCTGCTTCACCGTGCGTAGCGAGTCGAGCTCTGATTTTCCGCCCAGAGTATCGAAAATGACGTCGACGCCGCGTGCGCGCGCGGCCACATCCTCGCGCGTGTAATCGATAACCTCGTCGGCGCCGAGATCTTTCACGAACTGAACGTTGCGCGTGCTCGTCGTCGCCAGCACCTTGGCTCCGAGAATCTTGGCGATCTGAATAGCCAAGGAACCGACGCCACCCGCGCCTGCGAGAATCAACACGCTCTCTCCCGCCTTGAGTTCGGCCTGTTCTCGCAGCGCTTGCAACGCCGTCAGCCCTGCGAGCGGCAGGGTGGCGGCGTCATCGAAGTCGACCTCATCCGGCAAATGCGCGACGACGGACTCGGCGGCCGCAACGCGTTCTGCGAGCGCGCCCATGCGCTCGCGTTCGAGGCGCGACAAAACGCGATCGCCGGGGGCGAAGCCTTTGACCTCGGCGCCCACCGCGCGCACGACCCCAGCCACGTCGCAGCCCAGCACCACGGGAAACGTCGGACGCAGCACCGGCCAGGTCTTCCTTTCGCGAAATTTGTAGTCGATGGGATTGAGGCTTGCCGCGTGCACGTCGATCAACACGTCGCGCGGCCCCACGCGCGGCTCGGGGAACTCTTCCAAGCGCATCACTTCCGGCCCGCCGTATCGGTGAATCACCACAGCCTTCATGGGCCCCGATCCTGCACCCTCTGGCTCGAGCAGGGAATCACCGTCGCTGTTTGCCCCCATCCGCCGCCGCTTCGCGGCGTCGACTTCCCCCAAATCGCGTGCTCGCCGGGGCTGCGCGCGCTCAGGGGGAAGTCCGAGCGGCCGCGCGCAATACGTGCGCAATACGTGCGCAGGATTGCGCAACGCATGCGCCGACTAGACAACCGAACGGGGCGCTCCCGCGGCTTCGCTCGAACGCGCCGACGGCGGCGCGGAGCGCTGCAGCGAACGTGCGCAGGCACGCGGCGTGCTTTTCTGGCGGGCATGCGCGTCCACCGCGAGCTCGGAGAGATCGAGCACTTCACCTGGTGCTTCGGGCAGCCCAACAACATCGCCGTCGCCGTGCGCGTCCGCGGAGGCCTGCAGCCCGCGGCCCTTCGGCACGCGCTCGACCTGGCGCAGGAACGCCACCCACTGCTGCGCGTGAGCACGCGCGTCGACGGGCGCGGCGTGCCATGGCTTTCGTCGGACGGCGTCGGCGCGATCCCGCTCGACGTCGTGCACGGGGCTGGCCCTGACGAGGCGCGCGTGCGGTTCGAGCGCGAGCTCGCGACGCCGTTCGAGACGGACGCGCCGGGGGATGCACGGCCGCCCCTCGTGCGCGCGACGCTGCTCGTACCGGCCGACGCGGCGCAGCCGGCGGACCTTGTCGTCTCGATGGCGCACGTCGTGAGCGACGGGCTCTCGATGCTGTTCCTCGTGCGCGACCTGCTCCACTTCGCGGAGCACCCGGAAGCGCCGGTCGTGGTGCTCGACGCGCCGGCGAGCGGCGACGACCTGTTGCCGCCCGAGGTGCGCCGCCGCATCCCGACGACCGACCGGCGTTTCCGCATGGTGCTGTGGCTCGCGAAGCTCTACGCGCGACTCGCGCTGCGCCGACCGGCGAGCCCGCCCGTCCCGCACGCGCACCTGCGCACCGAGCACGTGCTGGACCCACAGCAGACCGCCCGCTTCCGTGCCCGCTGCAGGGCAGAGCACGTATCGGTGCACTCTGCGATTTGCGCCGCGTTCGTGCCGCCGTTCACGGCGCTGCACACGCCGGTGAACCTGCGCGGCCTGCTCGCGCGCCCAGTCGGCGAGTCCGTCGGCCTCTTCGCCGGCGGCGCGACAGTGAAGACAACCTACCACACCGACGATGACCACTGGGCCAACGCGCGCCGCTTCCACCGCCGGCTGCGGCGATCCGTGCGCGATCCGTTCCGCGTCTTCCGCCTGTTCGGAAAAGCGGTGCCGCTCGCGCTCGTAAACCAGCTCGGTCCGATCCTGCTGCAGATGACCGCCCACGGCCGACCCTTCGGCGTTACGAACCTGGGCGACCTCGATCGCGATCCGTTCCGCATCCAAGGCGAGACGCTGACAATCGACTCGTTCTTCGGCGCATCGACGCCGATCATCGAGTCGAGCGTCCTAACTGTCTACACGATAGGCGGGGCGCTCCACCTGCACGCCGTCGCCGTCGACGCCGCCGCGCGCGACGACATCGAGCGCGGCGGCGCGCGCCTGCTGGCGGCGTTCTGATCCCGGCTACCGCGCGCCGGCATGGCAAGCGTTGGGGCGCACGCGCCTCAACGCGACACCCATCACGCTCAGGGACGGGCGCACCATGGGTCGAGAGTCCCACGCTGGCGAGCACCGAGAGCTTACGCCGCGCTTGATTCGCGGAACGCAAGTCACGTCTACTGGCCAGGGCCTTTGGATCGACTATTCGCGAGCGCTTCGCGGGCCTTGAGCGAGCTGTCGCGGCACCTTCTCGATTTCGCGCTGCTCGCGGCGCGTGGCGCGGAGTCGCCGAAATTTCGGATCCAGCGCTGAACCAGGAAATCGCCCCGCTTTGAAGGGCCCTGCAGCGGCTGAGCGCAACCTCGAAACTGTAAATGACGACGGTTTCGTCGCGGCGGCCCCCTATGCTCTCACGAGCCCCTCCACGGACTAGATCGGTCTCTGGGTCTTGGGCGCGCTCGAAGTAGCGCGCACTGGAATGGCAATCGAACAGTGAACTTGCCGCTGCCGGAGTGGCGGATATCGCTACGACGGCGGGCGTGCGATTGACCAGGAGCCACC
>JAEUAF010000107.1 GCA_019695485.1 Sorangium sp. | reverse complement strand
CTTGTTCGGGATGCGCACCCCGCACCCGGAGCGGCAGAGCTGTCAGCAGTGCCACGCGCCGTCCGCGGAGCTCAACCAAACTGCTGTTTCGGACCTGGGTCCGATCGGCTTCGACGCTCGGAGGCAGCCGTGAACGCGGGTGAAGCGTTGCCTGCGCTCAATCAGGCAATGCTCGACGCGGACACCTTGCGACAGCTCTTCTTCGACATCGAGCACGCAGCCAGGCTGCTTGCGGTGTCCGTCAAGCGGGAGGGCCAGCAAAATGCGGAATTTGCTCCAATCCCGCTCGCCGAGCTCTGTGAGTCGCTCATCGTCAACAGCCTCGTGGGCGCCCAGCTACGCTATCTCCACGGCGGCCGCGAATGGTGGGACACCTTGCTCGCGACACCGATCGGCACGCGCTTGGTGCGGATCGACCACGGGCCGCATCCCGAGCGCGCTGCGCGTTGAGATCTGAACTCCGCAGATGCGCAGTGTCGGATCTCTGGCGCTTGCCTCGCTGAGCGCAGTCATGCAAGCGGGGCTGAAGTTCGGTTCTCGCCGACCGTTTGCGGGTGTGTTCGCGGATCCGAGCGCGGTCCGGGTCGCGGCAGGAACAGGTGACGACATGAAAATCAACGGATATTCGCATTCAGGGCAGGTCGGCGCCATTGCGCCCGAGACCACGCAGGCGCGCCGCGCGCCGAGCAGCAACCCGCCTCCGCTAGCAGCGGGCGCCGCGCGAGCGCAAATTTCCGGGCCTGGGCGCTTGTTCAGCCGACTCGGGCAGCTCGCTCAACAGGACCCCGCGAAGTTCAAGGAAGTCGCGGCGCAGATCAGCGAGCAGCTTCACGCCCTGTCCGACGCCTCGGGAAAGAAGAACGGCTTCGTCGACGCGCTCGCGCAGCGCTTCGACGCTGCGGCCCAAAGTGGTGACATGAGCTCGTTCAGACCCGCGATGCCGGGGCTCGGGCATCACCACGGTCACCATCACCACAGCGCCGCCGGCGGCAACGACGACGTGCGGAGTGTGCTCGAGAACGCCCTCGATCTCGTCAATCAATCGCTCGCCTCGGCGTCCGACGGCGCCGCCAGCGCAATCGGTTCGACAGCCTCGCCGCCTCCGGACTCGTCTTTGGATGCGAGCGGCGCCGCGCCCGCGCCAATCGCCGCCTTCGGCACCGCGCCCGAAAGCGATGCGTCCGCCGAAGCATCGGTCGCGTAGGGCGCGCTCGCGGTCTCCCTCGAAATGAGGCCTGCACGCGGCAAGGTGAACCAGAAGGTGGAGCCGAACCCGACTCGGCTCTTCACACCCACGCTGCCGCCCATCGCCTCGACCAAATGCTTCACGATGGAAAGGCCGAGTCCGGTGCCGCCCATCTCGCGTGAACGCCCCGCGTCGACACGGTAGAAGCGCTCGAATAGCCGAGGCAAGTCGGCTTCGGCGATGCCGGGCCCGCTGTCTTCGACGGAGACGCGCAGCAAGCGCTCGCCCTCGCTCACCACGCGCAGCAGCACGCGTGACCCTGGCGGACAATACTTGATCGAATTTTCGACGAGGTTTACCAAGATTTGCTCGAGCGCGCGCGCGTCGGCCGCTGCCGGTTGGGACGGACTCGGCAATTCGACGTCGATGCGAATCCTACCGCGCTGGGCTTTCTCTTGCAGCAGGGCACGCGCGCGTTCAATCGCTGTGCCAACGTCGAGGTCTTCGGTCTCGAGCTTGTACTGCTTGGACTCGATCTTCGACAAATCCAGCAAATCCTCGACCAGTCGGCGCATGCGTTCGCTGTTCCTTTCGATGATCTCGAGGAACATCTGGGCCGCCTCCGGATCCTCCAACGCGCCGCGACGCAGCGTTTCGGTGGCAGAGCTCACCGAGGCGACAGGCGTGCGAAGTTCGTGCGAGACGTTGGCCACGAAATCACGGCGCAGCGACTCCAACCGGCGAATCTCCGTTACATTGAAGAACACCACCAGCAAGGCGCCCTTTGGCCTGCGCATCGGATTGACGCGCACCGACAAGCGTCGAGGCAGAAGCCCCTCAATCGCGAGCTCGTCGGCCAGCGGCTCGCCGCTGCGTCGCGCGCGCTTGACGAGCTCCACCAGCTCGTCGCGCTGCAACCCTTCGGCGAGCGACTTACCGACGACGGTCGCGGGCAGCAGCAGCGTCGAGCGCAACGACGGGTTCACGAGCGCGATCTGATCGCGCGCGTCCAGGAGCAGCACGCCCTCGTGCATGGCCTCGAGGATGCCGCCCAGTAGATCGCGTTCGCGCTTCAGGTCATCCAGCATCCTCGAGTGACTGTCCGCAAGCTCGAGGCCGCGTCGTTGCAGCGATTCGATGCGGCGCGCCGCGGGCCGCAGCAGCAGCGCCCAAGCGACGATGGCGAGCACGAGGGCGCATGCCGTCCACACCCAAGTGCTGGTCGTGAGCAGGTCCATTGCTTAGAGCCCGACTACTCTCGGTCCGGCCGCGACGGGGAGCAAAGAAGCATGCTGGCGCTTTTCGGTGATGGATGCCGCGAATTACAGTCTCAACCAAAAAGTGGCAGCCTGTTGCTTGATTGTTTATGGCCGGGCACAGAACCTGGGCGATTGTGAACTCAAGGTGACGATAGGATGACGATGCCCTGACGGGACGTGTTAGACGCGGGCCCATGTTCGGCCGCTTGCTGCCCAAAGAGACCTCCTTCTTCGACTTCATCGAAGAGCACGCCGCGCTCACCGTGGACGGTGCGCGTGAGTTCGTATCGCTCGTTCAGAGTGGTGCGAACATCGACGCCAAGGCCAAACGCATCAAAGAGATCGAACACGAAACGGACGTGATCACGCATCGCTGTGTAGAGGCTCTACACAAGACGTTGATCACGCCGATCGATCCCGATCAGATTCACCGCCTGATCACGCGCATGGACGACGTGATGGACTTCATCGAAGCCGCGTCGGAGCGCATCGCGCTCTACAAGCTTCGCCAGATGACGCCCGAGGTGCAAGACCTCGCGGACGTGCTCCTGCGAGCCTCCGAAGAAGTGTTGGCGGTCTGCAAGCTACTCAGGAACTTGAAAGACCCGCAGACCATCCTCAAGCGCTGCGTGGACATCAATCGGCTCGAGAACGAAGCCGACACCATCTTGCGCCGCGCCGTGGCGCGCCTGTTCGACGAAGAGCAGAACGCCATCACCATCATCAAGTGGAAGGAAATCTACGAGGCTCTCGAGAGCGCTTCCGACCGCTGCGAAGACGTGGCGAACATCATCGAAGGCGTCGTCCTCGAGAATGCGTGAGCGCGGATGACGAACCTGGTCGTAGTGAGTATTACGGTCGTAGTGGCGATCGGCTTCGACGTCATCAACGGCTTTCATGATGCTGCGAATTCGATCGCAACCATCGTTTCGACGCGATTGCTCTCGCCCCGGCGCGCCGTGATTTGGGCGGCCACCTTCAATTTCGTCGCGTTGTTCATCTTTCACCAGGGGGTGGCCAAGACGGTCTCGAGCCTGGTCAAAGTGAACGCCGGAGATCCCGCCTTCATGTGGGTCGTGCTGGCTGGCTTGATTGGCGCCATCGTGTGGAACCTGTTGACTTGGTGGCTGGCGCTGCCCTCGAGTTCGTCACACGCCATCATGGGTGGCTTCTCGGGCGCGGGCATGGCCTACGGAGGCACCAAAGTGCTGAACTTGCCGAAGCTCGCGCTGGCCTCGGAGTTCATCGTGGTCTCCCCGGTGATGGGCTTCTTGCTCGGCAGCATCATGCTGGTGATCGTGTCGTGGTTCTTGAAGGACTGGCGACCGCTCAAGGTAAAGCGAGTGTTCCGCTTCGTGCGGCTGGCGTCCGCCGCCGCGTACTCCATCGGTCACGGCGGCAACGATGCGCAGAAGACCATGGGCATCATCCTCGCCGTGCTGATCGCAGGCGGCTACATTGCGCCGAGCGCGGAGAGCGGCCCGAGTTGGATCGCCGTCTCTTGCTACGCGGCGATGGCCGCCGGGACGGCCATGGGTGGCTGGCGCATCATCAAGACCATGGGCTCGAAGCTCACCAAGCTCCGGACGCACAGCGCTTTCTGCGCGGAGATCGCCGGCGCGCTCACCTTGTTTGGCGCGACGCACTTCAAGATTCCGGTCTCGACCACGCACACCATCACGGGCGCTATCGTGGGTGTCGGCTCGACGACTCGGGTGCGCGGGATTCGTTGGGGTCTGGCGAGCAACATCGTGTGGGCTTGGATCTTGACGATCCCCGCGTCGGCCGGGATTGGCGCGGGCTGTCTGAAAGCGTTTCAAGCGCTAGCCCTCTGGTAGCGCCGAGCGTTCGGGGTGTGGGCGCGGGCCGCGCCGCCGCCTGAATTGCCCGGGATGGCGCAGCGTGTTACCTGAAGGGTCTCCTAGGAGGCCATGCGATGTCCCGTCAGGTTTCTGCTCCGCTGTCTCGACGCAAGCTCGCTCAAGGTGCACTCGCGTTGGCTTCCGGCGCGACGTTGCTCGGCGCCCGCGAGGCCGAAGCCGCGCGCTCGATCGACTCGCTGATCGCCAAGCCGCCCGCTGGCTTCACGCCGCTCAGCGCGCCGGGCAAGGTCACCAAGGTCAGCGCCAAGGGCGACTTCGCGTCGTTCATGCAGCCAAACCAGCTCTGGCCCAAGGCCGACGTCGCGCGCCGCCTCCTAGAGAAGGCGATGATGGAGTTCACTGGCGCCGCGAACCTGGCCGAGTCGATGAAGCGCTTCATCCACAAGGATGACGTCGTGGCCATCAAGGTGAACGGCATCGCTGGGCAGACCGGCTACACCATGGCCGTCAACTTCGAGTTGATCTTGCCGGTGGTCGAGGCCGTGCTCGCGGCCGGCGTGCCGCCCGAGAAAATCACGGTCTACGAGCAGTTCCCCAATTTTCTGGCGGGCACGCGCGTCAACGTGCGCGAGTGGAAGCTGCCGCCCGGCGTGAAGACCGGCACGCACAACAATCAAGACCACACGATGCCCGAGATCAAGGTCTTCCAGAGCGTGCCGACCAAGTATTGCCGCATCTTCACCGAAGCGACGGCCGTCATCGACATGACGCAGATGAAGGACCACTCGATCTGCGGCTACACCGGCACGCTCAAGAACGTGACCCACGGCAACATCAATAACCCGCACAAGCACCACGCGGGCAACGCCAATCCCCAGATCGCGCTGCTCTACAATCACGCGATCGTGAAGAGCCGCGTCCGACTCCACATCACCGACGCCTTCAAGGTCACCTATGACCAAGGCCCCCTCGACAAGAATCCGAAGACGCGCATCCCGCACGGCGCCGTGTACATAGCGACCGATGCCGTCGCCATGGACACGATTGGCTGGAAGGTGATCGAGGACGAGCGTAAGTCGCGGGGGCTTCCGAGTTTGAAGGACGCTGGTCGCGAGCCCCGTTACATTCGGACCGCGGCCGATCTCGGCGTCGGCGTGCACGATTTGTCGGCAATCAAGTTTCAGAGTACCGAAATCTAAGGGCGCGGTAGGCCCTGCTCCCACCCGGGCTTACCTGGTTGGCGAATCCAGGCCCTGAAGGCTCGCGAGCGGCGTGCGCTTTCCGATGGCATACTCTGCCAGGGTCCCTCCGTATAACGGGGGAGAGCGATGGCGCGATGCAAAACCGGCTTGTTTGTGGCGTTGGCCCTCGGCGGCTGTGGCGCCAGCGCTGCGCCCAGCAATAAACCCGCGGGGGCCCCTCCGGCGCCTCCCACGCCCGTCAGTGTGACCATCGCCCAGCCCGGCGGTGATGCGGTCGACCCGCATGCTGCCGCGCTCGAGCGCTTGCTGTCCGAGCCCTGGGGTCAGCAGGGCGACAAGGATCAGCAGCTCAATGTGTCGCTGCCGGATGCGGCAAATTGGAAGCGCTGCCGCTATTGGGGCGTGGAGCACTTCCTGGGCTTTCGTTACGGCAAAGACCACCACGCGATGGTGGTGGTGTTCGTTCAGGAAAGTGAAGAGGAACACCCATCGAGTGAGGCCTGCTTGCGTCAATTCGACGCCTGGGGCCGCCCGCAGATCCGCGGTTTCGAGGTGCAATTCGACCCGTTTCAGCCCCACTACGAAAAGCTCCAGGATCGCCCGTTCATCGCGCTCGCCGTCGATGGCAGGCTGAGCCTCGGCTTCGCTCGGCCTCAGTTCTCGGCAGCGTGGGCCGCGTACACGCCGTATCCGAAGACGTGCTTGATCGCAGCGGTGGCGGTGCCTTGGCGCTCGACTCCGGAGCTTGCCAAACGCGTGCGCGACCGTTTCGTCGTCGAAGGGTTTCCCACGCTGCAGCCGCTCAGCGCTGAGCGTCCCACGCGCAAGTGAAGGGGGCGCAGCGTCAAAATGCCGCCACGATGACGCCGACGGCGTAGGCGAGCGCCGCGAAAACCCAGACCCCTGCCCAAGCGTAGCGCCGCGCTTCGAGTGCCCAAAAGGGAGCCAGGGGCGGAAAGACCAGTGTGAGCCACGCTCGCCAGCCGCGGGTGGCCCGAAACTCGGCGACCACCAGTGCGACATGCGCCACCGCCCAAACGCCGAGTGCGCACGAGAGCAAGGCCATGGCGAGAAAATCCATCGCCTGCAGTGTAACGCACAGCGCGTGCCGAGCCTCGCCCACGTCACCAATTTTCCCGTAGTTCTGGCGATTGTGACAACTGTGGCTGGCCACTTATGGCTGGGTCGACAGCTACCGTAGCGGTGAGCGCACTCCCATTTCTCTCGCGCCAGGAACCGACGTCATGTCGACCCAGGAACTCCCTGTCTCCGTCACCTTCCTTGCCGAGGCCGACGAGATTTTACAGAATCTTGAGGGGGAGCTAGAGGCGATCGGCGATGCGTCCGACCAGGCCGAAACCGTTGCAGCCCTGTTTCGCAACGCCCATACCTTGAAGGGCTCCGCGCTCGTGGCCGGCTTGCGGCCGGTGGGCGAGCTCGCTCATGTGCTCGAGGAGTTGTTCTCGCGTTGGCGCGACGGGAAGCTCGCCCCGACCTTGCCGCAGGTGACCTGGGCACGACAGTCGCTCGACATGCTGCGCGAGGTGCTCCGTGCCGAGGCGAGCGGGGCTTCGGGCGACGGCCGAGGCGCGGCGGACGCGAGCGACGCCGACAAGGGCACCTTCCTGCGCGTCGAGCTCGACAAGCTCAACGCACTGGCCGACACGATTGGGGAGATAGCGTTGGCGCGCGCGCGTGAACGCGCGCTGCTCGCGAAGCTTCCGTTCGAGCATCGTATCGAGCTAAGCCATGCCTACGAAGCTACGGAGCGGCACTACGTCGACCTGCACGAACGGAGCCTGCGCTTGCGACTCGTGTCGTTCGCCCCGCTCTTTGCCGCGCTGACGCGCGCGGCCCAGCAAGTGGCGAAGAAGATCGGCAAAGCGCTGGTCGTGACGGCCAGCGGCGCGGAGCTCGAGGTCGACGCGGCCATCGTGGCAAATCTCAAGGATCCGCTGCTGCACATGATTCGGAACGCGGTCGACCACGGCATCGAAGCACCGGCGCAGCGCAGCGCCGCCGGCAAATCCGAGGCAGGTCTCGTGCGTTTGAGCGCGCGGCGGATCGGGGGCCACGTCATCGTGGAGCTCAGCGACGACGGCAAGGGTCTGGACCGACAGCGCATCCTCGACAAAGCGCGGGAGCAAGGTCGCGCGCTCACTCTGGCGGATTTGACGGACGAGACCATGGCGAGCCTGATTTTCGAACCGGGGTTCTCGACGGCGAATCAGGTCACCGATGTTTCGGGGCGAGGGGTTGGGATGGACGTCGTGCGCAGCAACGTGCAGCAGATGCGCGGGCGCATCAGCGTGCGTTCGACGCCTGGACAAGGCGCGACGTTCGAGATTCAAGTGCCGTTGGCGCTGGCCATCGTTCAGGGCTTTCACGTGATGGTGGGCGACAGCTGCTTCGTGCTGCCGGCCGAGTGCGTCGAGCGCTGTCTGGATGCACCGGCAGTGAGTCTGGTCGACGCGCCGGGGGGCGGCGCGGACTGCATCCGCTATCAGGGGCGCCTGGTACCGCTGCTCGCGCTGGGGCGTGCGCTGGGCTACGCGAACAAGGGCCAAGGCCGACAGCCGGCCGTGGTCGTGCGCTCCGGCAACGAACTCATCGCCTTTCGGGTCGATGCGCTCGGTGGCGAGCACCAGACCGTGGTGCGGCCGCTCGGGCCCATGTTCGCATCCATTCAACCCGTCTCCGGCGCGACCGTGCTCGGCAACGGGGAGGTCGCGCTGCTCTTGGATGTGCCGCGCGTCGTCACTGAGGCGCGACAACGCCTGCTTTCCTGACCATTTCATTGCCCGGAGTCACCATGCCCAAACTTGCTCTGTCTCAGCGTCTCGCACTGGCCTTCGGGCTGGTGTTCGCGGTGGTCCTCGTGACCGCGTGGAACGCGTCATCCAGCCTCACGCTGATTCACGACCGCGTGGCCGTCGAGGTGCGAAAGCTGTCTGCGACGCAGCGCCAGGCGCGCGAGGCGCGCTACCATGCGCTGCTCCTGCGACGCTTCGAGAAGGATACCTTTCTGAATGTGGCGAGCGCGGAGAAGCGTCGAGAATACTTCGGAAAGTGGCAGAAAAAGCACGAAGAAGCCGTGGCGCTGCTCGAGAAGGTCAGGGCTGCCGACAGCCAGGCCGCTGCCGCGCTAGCCAAGGACATGCAGGATGGGCTCGAGACTTATGCGAGCGGCTTCGAGGCGGTTTGGACCAAGATCGAGAGCGGTGAGTTGAAGGATCCGGCGGCCTGCAACAAGGCGATCGAGCCGGTCAAGAATGATATCCGCAAGCTCGAGGAGCTCGGCGACAAGCTCGCACTGGTGGTGCAATCGGAGCTCGACAAGAGCGTCGATGCCGCGACGATCGCGGCGGGCGAGGCGCGTTCGACCCTGATTCGGGGTAGTAGCTTCGGCCTCTTCGCCTGCATTGCGACCGCGGTGCTGCTGGCGCG
>JAEUAF010000065.1 GCA_019695485.1 Sorangium sp. | reverse complement strand
CGCGGATAGAGATGAATCGCGCCATGGACGGTTGGCGCCTCCCCTAACCAACGGACCCGGGGGTTTCCACAACGGGCGACCCACTAGAGGGTCTCCCAGCGCGCAGCCAGTGTCTCTTGGCAGTAGCGCCGCGCGAACGGCCTTGCGGGCTGCGCTCCTCGCCGTCATTAGACAGCCGTGGATCTCGATACTCTTCTTGGCGACAAGTTGGGGCAGATGCGCGCGCAGGGCCTCTTTCGTGACCCCGAAGACGTGGCAGCGCGGGAGCGGGTTGCCGAGGCGGCGCGCTCTCAAGCCCTCACGCTGATTGATGCCACCTGCAACGACTACCTTGGGCTAGGCCGCCAACAAGTCCGCCTCGTCGAGGACTTCGAGGGCGCGGCGCCCCCCATGGGCCTCCCGCCGTCGGAGGACCAGCGCTCCGATGTTTCACGTGAAACGTTCAGGGCGGGGTCCGGTGCCGCTCGGCTAGTCCAAGGTACTTGGCCGATTCACTTGGCGCTCGAAGCGGCTCTCGCCGACTGGGTCGGGCTGCCCGCTGCCCTCCTCTTTAACTCTGGCTACGCTGCCAACTCCGGAGCGATCCCGGCCCTTGCTGGGAGCGACAGCGTGGTCTTTTCGGACCGACTCAACCATGCCTCGATAGTCGACGGCTGCCGTCTCTCAAAGGCGCGCGTCGAAGTGCTGCCCCATCTCGACCTAGACGCGCTGGAGGCCGCCTTGAAAGGAGCATCGGCATGCGCAACGCGCTGGGTCGTGACCGAGTCCTACTTCAGCATGGACGGCGACGGACCGGACCTGTTGTCACTCCGACGCCTGTGTGATCGTCACGCGGCCTATTTGTATGTCGATGAGGCTCACAGCCTGGGTGTCTACGGCCGCGAAGGCGCCGGACGCTGCGCAGAAGCAGGAGTTCGCCCCGACATCTTGGTAGGGACGCTCGGAAAAGCCGTCGGTACGGAGGGTGCCTTCGTCGCCGGCTCGCAAGCGCTGCGCGCGTACTTGTGGAACCGCGCGCGCACCTTTGTGTTTTCAACCGCGCCTTCTCCAGCCATCTCCGCTCAGACGCTGGCCCACGTGAAACGCCTCCGGAAGGCCCCCTCCCTGCAAGTGGCCGTCCTGGAGCGCGCACACGAGTTTCGAGAGGCGCTAAAGGGCCGCGCCCTACGGACTCCACCCGGCTCCTTCGGACCGGTCGTCGCCGTATTGGTTGGAGCGGCCGTCTCGGCCCTCGCCGCCGCAGAGCTACTCCGCAAACAGGGAATCCTCACGCAGGCGATCCGCCCACCGACCGTGCCCGAGGGGAGCTCCCGCCTTCGCATCACCATCAGCGCTAGTATGAGCTCGAAAGACGTCCTGCGTCTCGCCGACGCCCTCGCCGCCGCCCTGGAGCAAACATGCGCCGCCTCGTCGTAGTCGGAACTGGGACCGGCGTCGGGAAGACCTACGTCACCGCGGCCCTTGCGCGAGCAATCCGCCGCACGCACCCCGAGCACCTGGTCTTCGCGCTCAAGCCGATCGAGTCGGGGGTCGTCGAAGGAACAGCTTCAGATGCCGCCCTCCTCGAGGCGGCGTCGTCGTTCCCGTGCGCGCCAGCGCCGCATCCGCTTTACGCCTTTCCCGACCCCGTCTCGCCGCACCTCGCAGCGCGCCGAGCCGGCGCGGGCCCCATCGACGTCGAGAGGGTCGCAAAGTGGCTTCGCGACTGGGAAGAGGACATGGCATCACATGTCATGTCACGCATGGCGTGGTGTCTTATCGAGACGGCGGGCGCCGTATTCAGCCCCTTGAGTTCCACGGCTTTGAACTTCGATCTGGCCAGGGCCCTCGACCCGGCAATATGGGTCCTCGTGGGTCACGACGGACTAGGGATTCTTCACGACCTGCGGGTAACCCTCGAGGCCATGGCTCGGCGCGGGAGGGACCCCGACTACGTCGTGTTGAGCGCGGCCCGCGAGCCGGACGCTAGTACGGGCAGCAACGCCGCCGAGCTCGCAGAGCTTGGAATCGCTCGCAGCGCAGCGACGCTCCGCGCGGGCGGCGGAGACCTCGACGCCTTCGTTAGGACGCTCACGTCCGCTTCGCTAGGGACCCAGCCGTAAGACGGGAGCCCCCGTACCAGCCCGCCCGGCACGAGGGCCTAGCTCGCGACCCTACCGGCCTCGATGCGCACCCGCCTCGCGCCGAGGCGTTCGCAAATGCCATCACCGTGGCTGACGACGATGATCAGCGTGCCGAGCGCGGCTTCGGACAGCATCACTACCTCGAGCTGCTCCGCGCTTTTGCGGTCGAGCCCCGTCCAGGGCTCGTCCAACAACAAGACCGAGGGGCGATGCACCAGCGCTCGGGCGAGTGCCACGCGCTGCCGTTGCCCGCGCGATAGGGTCGCCACACGTCGTGCCGCCAACTGGCGAACCTCGACACGCTCGGCCACCCGTTCCCAGGCCTCCGCCGCCTCGAGCCCGTGCACGCGCGCTGCGAATTCAAGGTTCTCGCGCACGCTGAGCTCTCGATAGCAGTGCGATTCGTGGGCCACCCAACCGAGGTGCGGGCGGACAAGCTCCGCATCACTCCCAACTGGATCGTACACGACCTGCCCGGAGCTCGGCGCGAGCACCGTCCCGATCACTGCCAGCAGTGTGCTCTTGCCCGCTCCGTTCGGACCTTCCAGCAGCGAAATGGTGCCGGCGTCAAAAGCCACGTCGACACCTCTCAAGGCCGCAGTTGCCCCGAACGTCCGGGTCACTCGTTTCACTTCAATCCGGCTGATCGCACCCATCAGGTCAAAATCCCCAAATAGAGAAAATCTGACGCTGAGCTTCGCTCGCGCCGCCGTGGGGGCCGTGCTGCATCAGCGGGCCCCGGCCACTGGCAATCAAACTTAAGTGCGACATTGGAGGTAAGCGACGGCCGAACCTTCGGCCCGTGACGCAGCCAAAGTCAAGCCGCGAAGCCCAAGGAACTGCTCACGAAGTGACCCCGAGCCGGTCGGAGTCGCAACAAAACCAGGCGAGGTTTTATGCTTGACCAAGCCTCTGCCGGCCCGGATGCTAACATGCTCGGAAGATGACGGCCTCTGCCCACGTTCTCGAGCCGCAACGCATCGAGAGACTCGTTGCCCTGCGCACGGCCGTGGAAAGCGCTTTGGAGGGGAAGCCCGAAGTGGTCGAGCTCGCCCTGATCGCGTTACTCGCTCGTGGGCACGTGCTCATCGAGGACGTGCCGGGCGTCGGCAAGACCACCCTGGCGCGCGCCCTCGCCCGAGCCGTCGGCGGGGAACTGCGACGCGTTCAGTTCACGAGCGACCTCCTCCCAAGTGACGTACTGGGTGTCAGCGTCTTCGACCAGCGTCGAGGAGAGTTCGTGTTACGCCACGGGCCAATCTTCACGAACTTGTTGCTGGCGGACGAGATCAACCGCGCCAGTCCCCGAACGCAATCCGCGTTGCTCGAAGCGATGAGCGAGGGCCGGGTATCCCTGGACGGCAAGACCGTTGATTTGCCGGAGCCATTCCTGGTCATTGCTACCCAGAATCCGCAAGACTTTGCCGGCACTTTCCCGCTGCCGGAGTCGCAGCTCGATCGTTTCATGATGCGGCTGCGCATCGGCTACCCGCCTCCGCATGTGGAGACACGACTCATGTTGGAGCCCGATGCGGACCGCATCGATGGCGTGCCGACCGTGCTCGATCCGCAAACCCTCGTCACTCTGCAGCGTGAAGTCCATCGCGTCAGTATCGACGGCGCGCTCGGCACGTACCTACAAGCGCTGCTCACCGCGACGCGCTCGAGCCCGACTCTGTCGCTCGGCGCCTCCACGCGAGCGGGTATGAACCTGTCGCGTGCCGCGCGCGCGCGCGCGCTGTTACATGCGCGTCACTACTGCATCGCAGATGACATCCACGCGCTCGCTGTGCCCGTGATTGCCCACCGCGTCCGCTTGGCGTCCCACGCTGAAGGTTACTCGCCCTCCCGGGAAGAGGCCGAAACCACCGTGCGCGAGGTCGTCGGCCGTGTTCCTGTTCCCCTCTGAACGCCCATGAACAGCCCCGTCGTCCCCGCCCCCGACAGCGGAGGTCCCGGCGGGCAGGAGGCCCCCGACGGCGAGGTTCCGTCATCCTCCGGCCGCGTCGTGCGACGGCCGATTCCGCCGCTCGCGCCGCAACCAGAGGTCCGCAGCGCATCGCGGAATTTCTTCAAGCGTTGGCGTCCACCCCGTAAACTAAAACTGACGCGCGAGGGGAAGTACTTCATTGGGGTGACGTTCGGCGTGGGCTTCGCC
The DNA here is from genome assembly GCA_019695485.1 of Sorangium sp. Lineage (GTDB taxonomy): Bacteria > Myxococcota_A > Polyangia > Polyangiales > Polyangiaceae > PMG-095. The sequence goes on along the minus strand of JAEUAF010000065.1, from coordinate 3,783 downwards.
GCCATCAATACCGGCAACAACTTGCTCTACCTGCTGTTGGGGATGTTGCTGTCTCTCATCGTGGTGTCGGGAGTGATGAGTGAGCTCAGCCTGCGAGACTTGGCGGTCGTGCGGCGACTGCCCCCGAGGGCACAAGTGGGGCGCGCTCACCTGGTCGAAATCGAGGTTTTCAACCACAAAAAACGCGTGCCCTCGTACGCCATCGAAATCGAGGACTTGCGGGCGGGGCAACCGGCCGACAAGCGCTGCTTCTTCCTGAAGATCAGCCCGCGCTCGACCCAGGTAGCGGCGTACCGGCGCACCCCTGCACGGCGTGGGCGAGACAAGCACGTCGGCTTTCGCGTGGCCACCCGCTTCCCTTTTGGCCTCTTCGAGAAGTCGCGCGAGATCAGCGCGCAGGGCGACTTGATCATTTACCCGGCAGTCGATCCGATCACGTTGCCGAGCGATGCCGCGGGCGAACGCTCGGGTGGGGCCACCGCGATGAGCCGCGGAACCGGCGACGAGGTACTCGGCGTACGGCCGATGCGCGAGGGCGACGATCCGCGCGACATCTATTGGCGCAAGAGCACGCACCCCGATCACTTCGTGATGCGCGAGCGCGGGCGTGAGACGCGCCGCGACGTCAGTTTTCTGCTGGAATCCACTTATTCCAGGACGCCATTGCCGGGGGAGGAATGGTCCGCGCGTTTCGAACGGCGCATCCGCGACGTCGCGTCGCGCGCCGTCGCACACTTGAAGCGCGGAGACACCGTGATGGTACGCACGACCGGGGGTGAACGCGCGCGTTCGACCGCCACCAATGGCGCCGATCCGCTCTTGCGGTTTCTCGCGCTGCTCGAAGCCCGCCCTGAGCCGACCTCGGACAAGCCGGAGTCGCCCGCGTGAGATTCGGGCTCATCCATCGCATCATGACCGACGCGCTCGCGGCGCTGGGCGTGCTGGCGCTGGTGAGCAGCGGGGAGCTCGACCGCTGGCTCAGCTACGGCTGCCTGATCGGCCTCATTCTAGCGCTGTTCATCCCCGATTCGCTGCAGGAGCGCCCGCTCCTCCGGCGCTTCGCGTTCATCGCCCCGCTGTCGCTTTTTGGTCTCCAGGTCGCGCGCCTCGCTGGCGGCGCCGAGCTGCTGCCGGTCGCCGTCGAGTTTGCGGCAGCGCTACAGGTTATCCGCCTCGCCACACGCCGTGGCGCCGCGCACGACCAGCAGGTGATCGTACTCACGCTGATTCACTTGATCGCCGGCACGGTGCTGGGAGGCGGCCTCTCCTATGGACTGTGCTTCCTGGGCTTCCTGGTGGTTGCACCTGGCGCGCTCGTGCTCAGCCACCTGCGCCGCGAAGTTGAAGGCAACTATCGGCAGGGCGCACGTGATCGCACCGGCCTGCCCGTCGATGTGCCACGCATCTTGCGATCGCGACGCGTGATCGGGAAGCCGTTTCTGGCTTTCACGTGCTTGTTGTCGTTGCCGATCTTCGTGTTTACGGCGTTGCTCTTCATCCTCTTTCCGCGCGTCGGACTCTCGCTCTTGCTCCTCAACCATTCGCGACCGGAGCGCATGGTTGGCTTTTCGGATAAGGTCGACCTCGGGGGCGTCGGCAAGCTGCGCACCGATCCGACGATCGTGTTGCGAGTGGAGGTTCCAAACCTGCCCACCGAGCCCCCACCAAGGCTCGCCCTTTACCTCAAAGGCACGGCCTTTGATCGGTATGACGGGGCCAGCTGGTCGCGCAGTCAGCCTCCGAGCCGGACTCCGGCGGAGCAGCGTGGCCACGGCGTCCGCATACTGCGATTTCCGAGCCCGTCGCGAGACCGCAAACTCCGCATCGACCTCGAGCCAATCGATCCCCCGGTCGTGTTTCTGCCGATCGACGCCGTTGCGCTCACTCTGGTGACGCCTATGAACGCGGCCCCCGCACAAATTCCGGACCTCTACGTCGCTCCGGAGGGCGGCTTCACCTACCGGAGCCTCGACGATCGGGGCCTGCGCTACGAAGTCTCGCTCGCCGACCGCAACGATGAGTTCGTCGAGCGGGGACTGGGCGCCGACAGTGCGCGCTACCTCGCGCTGCCATCCAATCTGCCCCCCCGCATTCACCAGCTGGCGCGTGACTGGACCCATGGCATTACCGATGCCGCCGAGCAGGCGCGACGCATTGAGTCGCGCCTGCGCCACGATTACCGCTATGACCTCGATTCGCCGTCAGGCGCGGCCAAGAATCCGCTCGATCACTTCTTGTTCGTGTCCAAACGCGGGCATTGTGAGTTCTATTCGACCGCGATGGCGGTGTTGCTGCGCTCGCTCGGCGTGCCGACTCGCAACGCAACCGGGTTCATCGGCGGAACCTACAATCGCTTCGCGCACACCTACGCAGTACGCCAGGGTGACGCGCATTCCTGGGTCGAGGTCTACCTTCCGAATCGTGGCTGGACGCGCTTTGATCCGACGCCCCCCGCGAGCAGCGCGCCGCGCAGCGAGGTTCACGGGTTTTTCGCGTCGCTGCGCGACATCGTGGAGGCGCTCGGGCAGCGTTGGAATCATCACATCGTCAACTACGACCTCAAGCAACAGATTGGCTTGTTTCGGTCAGCGCGCAGTCAGTATCGAGCGGCTCTTCTGAAGTCGGGCTGGGTTGGTCGCGCGCTGAATGCACCGCGGCGTACCGTTGGCGTTTTACTCGTTCTTACCCTCGGTCTCAGTCTGGCCTGGAGAGCGCTGCGCCGCCGCAGTGGGCGAACCCGCGGCGTGATGCCGCCACCCAGCGCGCAACAGCTCGCCGCGCGACGCATCGTCGAGCTTTATCGATCCTTGGAGCTCGCTCTGACAGCCCGCGGCGTGCCGCGCCCGAGCGGTACTCCGCCGCTCAGACACGCCGAGACACTCGCGGAGCTCGGACATCCACTGGCGGCCGAAGTGCTCGCATTGACGCGCAAATATCAGGAAGTGCGCTTTGGGGGTCAACCGCTCGACGAGAACGGACGCCGCGATTTCGCCGACCGCGTGCGGGCTATCAAAACTGGAAGACAAGAGACGCGCGCTGCCTAGCGGGGCGACCGAGCGACGCAGCGGACAGTCGTCCGCTCACCTGTCCGGACACCTGTAGCGCAGCACGCAGGGCGGCCCTGCGCCTCAGGCCGACTTTCGGCTAAGCACGACTTGGGCTTGTTGACGCTCAGCGGCGGCCACGCCGATGTAGGCATCGCGCCCGGGACGGGCGCGGCGTGCGTCAAAGTCTAGATTCGCTGAACCCCGTTCGAGCCAAGCCACGATGACCGCCGCGTCGTTGGCGCGCTCGCCGACGTCCACAACGTCGATCGCAACGCCACGCGCCAGCTCCTCGGGCGTGACGCTGCGCTGCGCCGAAGCGAGCGGGCGGGCGTGCGCGACCGGCACACCGTCAACGACGTTGGCCGCGGAATAAGACTGCACGATCAGGCGATATTCACCGCTGACCGTCGGCAACGCTTCCCGCGCGCCCACCGAAACTGCCGCGCGCACTCGCTGCACGCTAGAAAGACCGATGGTTGTCGCGGCTACCAACGCCATCCAGGAGCCCGCCATCGGGGCTCCGGCACCGCGCGCGGATGCGCCAAGGCGCGTTCGGCGAGCTGTGGTTGGTTGGGGCTGCATGTGGATGACTAAACGCAGGGGAGGGCCGTTGGTTTCTCGCGAACCCAACGAGCTCCCCTTAGGCAATCCGCGTGCCAGGATCAACCAGCGAGTTTTTCACGCAGTTCCTGGCTCAAACAGGAGGGTCCTATTGAACCTAGGTGTCGTTCCCGAC
>JAEUAF010000908.1 GCA_019695485.1 Sorangium sp. | reverse complement strand
TGAACGAGTCGAGCGTCTGCTTGGACTCGGTCTCGGTCGGCTCGACCATCAGTGCACCGCGTACAACCAGCGGGAAATACACGGTCGGCGGATGGATGCCGTAGTCGATGAGGCGTTTGGCGATGTCGAGCGTCTTGATGCCGGTCTTCGCTTCCAGCTTTCGATCGGTGAAGACCGCCTCGTGCAGCGGCGGCGTGTCGAAGGCGAGCGGCATGTGATCGCGCAAGCGCGCAGCAACATAGTTCGCGTTGAGTACGGCCATCTCACTGACCCGGCGCAAGCCCTCCGGACCGAGCTCTCGAATGTATGTGTAGGCGCGCACCATCATGCCGAAGTTGCCGTAGAACGAGCGCACTCGGCCAACACTCTGCGGTCGGTCGTGATCGACGACGAAGCGATCGCCATCGCGCTTCACCACCGGACCTGGGCGATAGGGCTCGAGCCGGCTCTTGTACGCGACAGGACCGGAACCCGGCCCGCCACCACCGTGCGGGGTGGTGAAGGTCTTGTGCAGGTTGAACTGCATGATGTCGACGCCAGCATCGCCGGGACGTGCGCGACCGAGCACGGCGTTCAAATTCGCGCCGTCCCCGTAAACCAGGCCGCCGCGCGCGTGCACCAGCTCGCATAGCGTGGGCATCGCGCGCTCGTAGAGGCCGAGTGTGTTGGGGTTGGTCATCATCAGCGCCGCGACATCGCCCGCCGCGCCCTCGAGCGCACGCAGTAGTGTCTCGGGTTCGACGACGCCAGCCGGGCCAGCGGGAAACGCCACCGCTTCGAAGCCGTTCAACGCGCAGCTCGCAGGGTTCGTGCCGTGCGCGCTATCGGGAATGAACACCTTGCGCGGCGAACGCCCCTCGGCCGTGTGGCAGGCGCGAATCATCATCAGGCCGGTGAGCTCGCCTTGTGCGCCGGCAGCCGGCTGCATGCTCACGCCGTCCATGCCCACGATCTCGGCGAGGATGCCCTCGAGATTCAGCATCAACTCGAGCGCGCCCTGGATCAAGCGATCGGGCATCGCGGGATGCAGCGAGGCGAAGCCTTCGAGGCGCGCCACCCACTCGTTCACCTTCGGGTTATGCTTCATGGTGCACGACCCGAGCGGATAGAACTGAGTGTCGATGCTGAAGTTCTTCTGGCTGAGGCGCACGAAGTGGCGAATGGCTTCGGGCTCACTCACTTCAGGCAAAGCGGCAGGCGTGCGTCGAGCGAGCGCCCCGAGCTCCTTCTGAACATCCACGGCGGGCACGTCGAGCGGCCCGAGTGACACGCCACTGCGACCAGGCGCGCCACGTTCGAAAATGGGGAGCTCGACGAATTCGAGCCCACGATCTGCTTCTGCCGGCATGCTGCGACTCTCCGAAGGCGGTCTTTCGAGGGTAAGGAAGCGAACGGCTCGGCGCTATTCCGAGTCGTCACCCTTCTTCTTCTTCGGGCTCTCGTCCTCGTCTTTGTTCTTCGAGCCACCGCCGTCGTCCCAAGCGTCGACGCCGGTGACGCGACCTTCGACTTCGTCGGGCTTCACGGACGCCGGGTTCGGCTGCATGTTCTTCTGCTTCACGGCGCGCCACTCGTTGCCCGCGTCGCTCTCACCGAGGCCCCACTCGCCGACGATTTCGTGGGCTTCACCTTCCTTGGGAGCGGTGTAGCGGAAGTAGCCGTTGCCTTTGCGGTTGGCGTCTGCGCCGACGGCGCCGATGCGGCGCTCGACCCAGGAGTAGCGGAAGAGATCGCCATCGATCTCGCCGTGCATCTCACCGTAAGAGTCGCCTGCCGTGGTGCGCCAGGCGCCATTGGCGGCGTTGCCACCGGCGACGAGGTGCAGATAGCCGTAGAGCTGGCTGTAGTAGACGCCTGCCCAGTCACCGCCCGGGGGCATCGAGCCGGCCTTCACATGGGAGTGCTTGGGCTCGTTCTGGTTGCCTGCGCAGCCGGTGGTGAGCGCCACGGGCGCAGTCAGAGCCAGCAAAAACCCAATGCGGAGGAGTCGGGAACGCAACATGCGCGGGACTCTACCACGCTCCTTCCAAACACAAGGGGGGATTCAGGGGCGGAGTTCTCTGCCGAGTTTGGCGCCGAGGCGCTCGGCTTCGGCCTCGCTCGCGGGCCACGGCGCGCGCTGCTCTGCACGCCGCAAGTCGGACCCGTCGGACTCGGCAAGTAGGCCACGCAGCAGGATTTCCTGCCCCTCGCGAACCGCGTATGCGGCAACCGGCATCTGGCAGCTGCCCTCGACCGCCCGCATCACGGCGCGCTCGGTCAAGACCGCAATTTTCGTGTCCGAGTGACCGAGCGGAGCCAAGAGTTCGGCCATGCGCGTGTCTGAAACACGCTGCTCGATTCCGAGCGCCCCCTGCCCGACCGCCGGCAGCAAGATCGATGGCTCGATGACCTCGGTCACCTGGTCCGCGAGGCCGAGGCGCACCATACCGGCGCGCGCCAAGAGCACGCCGTCCACCACGCCTTCGCGACACTTCCGAAGCCGCGTGTCGACATTGCCGCGCAGCACATCGACGGAAATGTCAGGCCGCGCCAGGCTGATCTGAACCCGGCGTCGCAACGACGAGGTGCCGATCACAGCGCCGCTCGCTAGCCCAACGAGGCCGACGCCCGTACGCGTGACCAGCACATCCCGCGGATCCTCGCGCAGCGGGTAGCAACCAATCGTAAGCCCCGCGGGAAGCTCGGGGGGCACGTCTTTCAGTGAGTGCACCGCGAGGTCGGCGCGGCCATCGAGCAGCGCCTCTTCGATCTCTTTGACGAACAGGCCCTTGCCGCCAATCTCGTTCAAAGTCCGATCTTGGATCTTGTCGCCCGTGGTAACGACTTGGAGTTCTTGCACGCGAAGCCCGGGGTTGGCGGCCTCGAGCGCGCGCGCAAAGGCGCGCGATTGGGCGAGCGCGAGCGGGCTCTTGCGGGTGGCGAGAGTTACGGTGATTTCGGCCATCTTCCACTAGTTCCGGTAGCTTGAGAGTCGCTCTTCGGCGCCGTGAGCGGCGCCTCTTCGTCGCGCGAATTCGGCGCTTCGGCCTCGCTTTGCGTGAGGTCGAAGAGCTCGGACAGCGCGAGCGACAGCTCTTCGAAGGAGAGGTCCGCGCCGTCACGCTCCATCGCCGCGCGACGCAAGCGCATGGTCGGTCCGTGCAGCAAGCGATTTTCCGCGGCTTCGATCATGATTTCGAGAGCCTCGCGCTCTTGAGGGCCGAGGTGCTTGAGTCGGCCCTTCAAGCTGCGGTCGAGTTCGAACGCCAACGTGCGGCGCAAGAGCGCTCTCAGCTGAACGATGGTGGGCGTGGCTTGCTCGGCGTCCGCCCAACGCTCGTAGTCGTGCGTCTCTTGCTCGACGATTTCCGCGGCGTGCTCGGCTTCCCGAGAGCGGTGCGCCAAGGTCTCGGAGACGACGCGCGAAAAGTCGTCGATGTTGTAGAGAAACACGCCGTCGATGGCGTTCGAGCGTGGATCGACGTCACGCGGCACGGCCAGATCGATGTAAGACTGATTGCGGCCGCGCCGCGATTTGCGCGCGGCGAGCACCATCTCATGCTCGATCACGAAGTGCGGCGCGCTGGTGCTAGTGATCACCACGTCCGCTTCGACCAAGCTCGCGCGCAGGTCGGACCACAGTCGCGGTTCGCCGTCGACCTCCCGCGCGAGCTCCTCCACCCGCTCCTTCGTGCGACCGAGGACCAAGAGTCGCGCTCCGGCGCCGCGCAGCAGCCGCGCCACGGCCTCCGCCATTTCCCCGGAGCCCACCAGCAATACCGTGCGCCCCTTGAGCTCGCCGAAAATCTGGCGCGTCAGGTCGACGGCCACGCTAGGTACGGACACCTGGCCCGAGCCAATCGCGGTCTCGCTGCGCACGCGTTTGGCGGTGCGGAGCGCGCGCGGCACGGAGCGGTGCAAAATCGAGCCAATCGTGCCGGCATCGCGCGCGAGGTCGAAGCCATCCTTCACCTGGCCGAGGATTTGCGGCTCCCCGAGCACCAGCGAATCGAGCGATGAGGCCACGCGAAACAAGTGGCGCACCGCATCGCCCCCTTGATGCCGGTAGAGATGCTGAGCAATCCCAGGCGCTTCCCGCTCGAGCGCCCTGACACAAGCGCCGGCCACTGCGCTCAGATCCGCGCCGCCGGTCCCCGCGGCCACGACCTCCACGCGATTGCACGTCGAAACCACGAAGGCCTCGTGCACCGCGGGATCGCCCAGCAAACCGTGCAGAAAATCCGGAAGCTTGGCGCGCGAAAGCGCGATCCGCTCCCGCACATCGATCGGCGCTGTCTTGTGCGAGAGACCCACGACGACGATCACCGCAGCCGCTCCTCAGCGCCTAGGCCACGACTCGAACCCGAGTCGCGCTGGCAGCCGCGCGAGAAGACCTGACTTAACTTGCGGAGGGTCATCGCTTCAAGTCGCCGTGATGGCGTAGACGAGCGTAACGACCACCACGCCCGCCACGCCGATCAAGGTTCCGTACGCCGCGCGCCGACCGCTCCAACCGCCGACGCTGCGCAGCAGCAAGACGACGGCCAGCATCAACCAGCTTGCATATGCGAGCCCCGCGCGCGCGAGCTCCAAGCCGTGGATGGCCGTCAACCGATCCAAGAACATCGATCCGGTGACGACGCCGAACGTGAGCAGCGGAAACCCAGCCAGCAGCAAGCGATGCGTGGCACGGTCGAGCGACGCGAGCGGTGGCAGGCGTGAGGCGAAACCGAGCTGTTTTCGCTTCAAACGCCGCTCTTCCACCACGTAAAACGCGCCGGCCGCGCCGGCCAATATGAACAGCCCGACCCCGACGACATTCGCGGCGATGTGAAGCAGCAAGAGTGAACGCGGAACCTCCGCGGAGCCCCCCGCGGCCAACGACACGAACTCGGCGCCGAGCAGGAACGTGAGGCCGATCGGCGCAATCAAGACACCCAGCGGGTCGAGCTGCTGACGACGACGGACGACCAGGAACACCCCGACCGCCATCAGCGCGCTGAAGCTGAGCGCAAAATGCAACGACTCGACCGGGCAAATGCGCGACAGGAGGCTCGCGGTGACCACATGCGCGGCGTGAAATGTCGCCCCCACGAACAAGAGGCGCGGGCCCCACGCGCGGCGCATGGTCACTGGCCGCAGCAAATCCAAGAAGAACAGCGTCGACGCCGCGGAGTACGCCACCACTCGGAGGTAAAAGACGATGGTCGTGAGAGACTGCATGGCTCAGGAATTTCTCGCGAGGAAGTGCGCTAGAAGCTCTTCGTCACTTTGGCCGCGAGCGGGCGCGGAGCCAAGCTCCAACAAGTAATCGGAGAACGCGCCGAGCGGCATGCCGAGCCACCCCGGGACGACCTGAAATGCCGCGTCCCCCACGATCATCGAGTCGCCGAGCAGCTCGGCCCCGAGCTCGAGCAAGAACGCCACCGTCTTCACGCTGCCGACGATCCCGAAGGGGTCGGCCGCGCCGGTCACCTCGCTCACCACGCGAACCGCTTCGACCAGCCGATAGCGGCGATGCTCCGGGAAGATGCGAAGCTCGTCACCGCGCACCTCGACCGAGCCCTGGTCGAGCCAGCGGTCGAGCGCCTCTTGCGGCAAGAAGATGCGGTTCTTTCCCATCTGGGGAGAATTGCGAGCCGTGCCTTACGAGAGCCGTGAGCGTAAAGCAATGGGCCCAGCGCTGCCAGCTGACACTCGCCGAACCGCATGGAATGCTCCCCTTTCGGGCGCTGCTCAACGGCCGGGTAACGTTACAGCGCGGTCACCCGCCACGACTTCCCGCCGCGACTGGGTCACCAGGGCCAGCGCACTCAGCTTTTCGACGCGCAGCACGCGCAGCTCGGCGGTGGCCTCTTCCGGAAACTTGTCGACGTCACCGCGCAGCGGAGTCGTCTCCAAGTCGACGTGCTCGGGGGAGTCGATGCGCATGCGGTCTCGCGCCATCTTGCTGTTCAAGACCAAGCTCGAGCGCCAGGTGTCGCCCTTGCGCAGCACGAACAGCGTGTTGCCAGGTTCGAGACCGTCGTCGCTGCCGTGATCGATGAACACCACTTGGTTCTGCGACATGTACACGTGGGGATAAAAGCTCGTCAGGACGCGCGCCTCGACGACTTTGGCGCTCGGCTTGGGCGCGACGACGTCGAACCTGCGACCGACGGGGCCCACCTTCGAACCGCGCTCGATGGTGTCGACGGACTCTGAAACCATCGCGCGCGCAATGCGCGTCTTCGGATCCCAGCGATCGATCTTGACGGTGCCGGTGACGGCCACGACGACACCCGGCGGCTTGCGCGCACCCGCAACGGCTTCCGGCTGGCGCACGTCGCGAAACACGGTGAGCTCCTGCCCCACCTTCAAATCAACGCCCGGGCGCATCGTGAGATACACGTGGTTGCCCTCGGAGAGCAGCATCTGCTCCTCGACAGCGCCCACCAACTCGCCCCACACATCGCGCTTGGGATCTCCTAAAAATCCCTGATTTTGCAGGAATATCGTGTCGCGCGGGACGCGAGCCGCACGCCTTCCGAGCCCACCGCGATCGGTGCCGCGCGTCTCTGGGCGCCCATCGCTCCGTCCACCGCTCGCGAGTTGATTGGCCTGGCGCAGCCGCAGCTGATCGCCCGGGTAAATCCAATGCGGATTTTGGACCTGCGGGTTATAGCTCCACACGGTCGGCCACTCCCAAGGATTGTGGAAGTATTGGTCACACAGATCCCAGAGCGTGTCGCCCTTCTGCACGAGGTGAACGTCCGGCGCGTTGATCGGTCGGTCCCCTGCGAGGATGCCCGTCGCGCCGCTGTTCCCGACAACGAGGCGACCTGATGAACTGCCCGCGAGGTCGAAGCCGTCGCTCTTGTCCCCGGTAATGGGCCGCGAGCTCGAAGGCAGGCCGGCGTTGATATCCGTGCCTGGCGCGGGCAACCCGAACGGCAGATAGGTGGTGGTGGTGGACGTACCCGCCGGCGCCGCTGGAGCCGCGGGCGCGGCCGGACTCGCGGGGGCCGGGTCGGGCGACGGACTGGGCCCTGGCGCCTGAGCCGCAGCGGTGCCGATCCACGTCAATAGAACGGGCGCAATGAAATGCCGGCTCCTCACGGTGCCTCCTCACTAGGGCTTTCCGTGGAAGCTTGGCGCGCCACGGCGCGGGACGCACGCCCACCCTCGCGAGCTTCCCGGCCTTCGCGACCGTAGAGGCGAATCACGGGGCGTGCGCCAGGCGCATCCACGCGATCATCCGCCGCCACATCGCCGGTCTGGCCGTCCCCGAGCGGCTCACCGCCAGAGTTGGGGCTCAATTTGACCACTTTGAGGACCGGCGTGGCGTCGGCGGCGGGCTTTGCTGCCTTCGCAGCGGTCGCGGGAGTCGCCGCAGCGGCCGGCGCATTTTTCACCTCGATCGCGTCGACCCGCTCCGTTAAGCGGTCGTTTTCTGCCTGCACGCGGTTGATGTCCTCGCGCAAACCGGCGAGCCGCTTTTCCATGGCGTCGTGGTCGTTCGCGCAGCCGAAAGTCGGCGCTGCTGCGGCCAAAACGAGCAGAGCGATCGGCAACCCGCGCACGGGAGAGGGACGAGACATCACCGCCCATCGTAGTGCCGCAGGAACGCTGGGCCAAAATCGGCGCGCCGCGCTCCTCCCCGCGGCCCTATGACGCCGAGCGCCTCTTGCCGCAGCGCGTCAGGGAATTCCTGGACGCCGGGGGGATCGGCGGTTACCCTGGCTCAGTGCGAATTCGTCGTTCTCGCCGTCCGCGCACGCGTGTCGACCTTCGGAAGACGCTATTTGTCCTGCCGAATTTGATCACACTCGGCAGTGTGTTTTGCGGCTTCAACGCAATTCGGCTCGTCGCCCGAGACACCCCGACGGAAAACGACGTGTACCGCGCGGCGGTGCTGCTGATCTTCGCGATGGTCTTCGACATGATGGACGGCCGCGTCGCGCGCCTCACCAAGACGCAGAGCGCGTTCGGTCTGCAGCTCGATTCACTGGCCGACGTAATCTCCTTTGGCGTCGCGCCGTCGCTGCTCGTCTACAAGTGGGTGCTCTATCGAGAACCGGTGCCGGGGATCATCACGTCGTTCTTGTACATCGCCTGTGCCGCGATTCGGCTGGCGCGCTTCAATGTGATTTCCTCGACCCCGAGTGGCGCGCCCGTCAAACCGGGCAAGTACATCATGGGCCTGCCTTCACCGCCGGCGGCGGGCATTCTGATCTCGCTGATGGTCGCCAACCACGGGGTGGGCGGGGCGCTCGGCGCGACGGAGTACACGGCGCTCTTGTTTGCGGTGACGATCGGGCTCGGGCTGTTGATGATTTCGAGCGTGCGATTTCGCTCGTTCAAGGACCTGCAGCTCAACACCGGCAGCGTGCTCTTCGTGCTGTTCGTGATGGGCTCGAGCGCCTTCGTGTGGCAGCGCTTCAGGCCGGAATTCGTGCTGGTTTGGCTGCTGTCGTTCTACGTGTTCATCGGCCTCATCGACTCGCTGCGCGCGCTCACCACGCGCATCATCCACGGCCCCCCCGCGCCGCGCGACTCGCTACCGCCCGCGCATTAGTACTGGGCGCAACGAATCAGACGGTCTCGTCGAGAATCCGTTGGGCGAGCCCTTTGAACTGCTCATAGCAGGCTTGGACCGCCGCCGCGTGGCCTCCGATTGCGCCGTCGGCGGGTTTCAGAAGGAACATTGGCTTGCGGGCGTCCTGGGCCATCGGCATCAGGCTCTTGAAGTGCTTGACCATAGCGAGCTGGCTCGGGTCCGCCTCCACGCTGCCGGGAGGCGGCGCACAACCCAGGACCTCTTCCGCATAGACCGCCGGAATCTTATCGGCCCACTTGCGATAGGCCTTCACAGGGCGATTGCTACGCACCGACGGGTTGAGCAGCACATAGCCGATGGGCTTCATTCCCCCACCGGGCATGGCCAGATTCGAGGGAACCTTACCGTCTTTGCGCTTGTTCCAGCCACCGCGCCAACTGCGGAGCGTAGGCCCAAGATTGCGGAGCCCTTGCAGCGAAAAGAGATCGGCGCCCAACGGAATGACGACATAGTCCGCTGCCACGAGTGCAGCGCGATTCATCGCCCCGACATTCGGCCCTACATCAATCAGGGCAATGTCTGCGTGTTGGGCCTCGCCCGCGGCACGAACGACTCGGTGAAAGGCGGTCATCACGCGGAAGCCATCGCCGGCATTGGCGGGATTGTCGTCGAGACACTTGCTCCACGCTTCCGAAAGTCGATCTTCGAAGAGGCTGAGCCCCAGGTCTCCGGGGACTAGGTAGAGACGCTCCGCGATCTGCTTGGCTTTCAAGGGCTTGATATCGCCCATGCTCTGAATCAAAGGGTCGATCGTACCGAGAATCGTCTCGGGATGTTCTCCCTGGGGCCAGAGCAATTCGAGTTCGGGCTCGTCGAGGAACGCGCTCGTAAGGTTCGATTGTGGATCGAGATCCATGGCGAGCACGTTGTGCTCGAGCTCGCGGAACATCCACGCCAGGTGATAGACCAGTGATGTCTTGCCGACTCCGCCCTTGTTATTGAAGAAGGCGATCGTCTTCATGATCGCTTCCGCAACGTCATGAGCATGTGGTTGTCGCCAATCACGTACTCCAAAGGAGGGCTGCCGTTTCGAAGAAGTTCTCGCTGGGCCACCGCAACACCCCGCCCAAAGCGATTGACGAATCCAAAGGTCTTCGCCGCCTCGGCCAAAACTGGGTTTCGATAGGAGACGCCGTTCGGGAATTGGCCCCGCGTGAGGTCGCCGAAAAGCGATCCGGGATTCTGTATCTCGATGCGGTCGGAAAAGTGGTTCACGGAGATGGGCGTCGTGGAATTGTCGTAGTTGCGGTGGACCACGGCATTCATGAGCAACTCGTGCAAAGCAACGTCGGGGTACTCTCGCACTGTCGTTTCGGAAAGACCCGAGTCGCGCACGGGGCGCGCCCCGGCAAGATCCTTGGCAAGCTGATCGAGGCTACGCATCACTTGCAGCAAGTCCCCCGAGAATCGCCTTTCAATCTCCACGTCCGACGCCTGACTGTCGCCCTGATAGCGTACGTACTGGATGTAGGCTCCCGGCACGAAGGCCTCCGGATCCTTGCCGAAGAGAAGAATGGCCGCGTTCGTCGGTGCAGCCAGCGGCTTATGATAGAAGCGAAGTGACCCGAGCTGCTCCTCGATGGACCGGCCATTTTCCTGAATAACCTCCCGAGAGATCGCCTGCGGAAGGTATGTCAGCCGGAATATGTCCAGAGCGATGTCGTCCAACGTGGCGCCCAGACATGCCTGGAGATCCCAGGTTCTCGCACGATCGACGCGCCGCTCGGTGAGGCGCCGCTCTTCTTCTTGAGTGGCGAGTCGCGCGCTCGGACCGACTCGAATCCAGGTCTGCATTTGGTAGCGCACCGGTGGCAGATCCGAGGGCTGCACTTTCACCACTGCTATAGGGATTCCCCGACAATCGACCTTCGCGACTTCCATAGTGGGCATCGGAATGATCTGGCCATTGCTGCAATGACTCGCGAGCACCTCCAGCAGCCGCTCATCGATTGACGCCGAGGTCGGCTGCCCGTTCTTGTCCACTCCGACACACAGGTAGCCCGGGAGCGCGTGCCCAGGCATATCGTTCGCGAAGGCGCAAATCGCTTTGCAAAACTTGCTCGAATTGTTGAGCGACTCCGTCCGCTCCACGCGATCCGATTCGAGATCCGACAGCAAACGCTCAATTTCTACGGGATCGATCAAACTTTGCGGCCCTCTTTGGTTATTGGCGAGCCTAGCAGAGGAAGAAGGGCCCACATAGCCAAGCCGGACCACGGCCCGGTTCGACACGCGGAGAGGCTCGGTTGCTCCGCCCCGGCAGTGGGCGTTAGCCGGGCTCGCGGGGCGGGCCGAAATCGGCGGGCAGATGGTTCACGCACTCAATCAGGCTTGGCACCTGCTCAGGCTCGATGCCCCGCCAATACAGGTTCCACTTGGGCAAGCGCACCATGCCGTCGCAGACCGACTGGTACCAGGGTGTGATCGGGTGATCGGGGCGGCCGCGCCAGAACAGCCGTGGAAAGTCGCGCAGCATGGCCTGCCACAAGTCGTTGCCAATGCCTTCACCTTGGGCCTCGGGCTCCACCGCAAACTTGGTGAGATAAGGCGCGGGGCCTTGATCGAGCACGATGGCGGCGCCGCGATAGTTTGGCTCGAAGTAGACGGCGAGCGGCATCCGCCCAAAGAAGGCCGCGTTCAAGGGCCGACCGAAGCTCGTTTCGAGCAGCGCGGTCAAGCGCGCGAGGTCGACGTCGGCGTAGCTCTCACGGCGCTCGACCGCGGTGCCCGGCTTGATCAGCGTGCCGGCGCCGCGCACCGTGAAGAGCTCCTTCAGCAGGTTCAACGGCGAAGTGATACTGACGAGCAGCGAGTTCGAATCGACCGCCTGAATGAGCGACGACGCGGCTTCGACGAGCTCCGCCTCGCGCTTGCCGAGCACGCGGCCGGCCTGCAAGATCTCCCGATCCGTTCGCAAATTGATGACGGAGATGCGGCCGCTCGCCGTGGGCAGCGCTTGACCTCGACCGAGATCGAGCCGCCGTTCGGGCGTACGAGCCACGAGTCCGCCACGGCGGCGCAAGAGCACGACCTTGCGCGTATCGAGGGCGCGCGCCAGCCGAGAGAGCTCGAGTAGCCGCTCCTGGAACCCCACCCCCTCTTGAACGCGAAAGTGAATCACCGGCACGCGCTCACCGCGCAGCTCGTCACGTACGCGGACGGCGAGCTCCGGCTCGCTCATTTCGTGCGGAGAAGCCTCGATCCCTACGAACGGCAAACGCTTCACCAGACGTTCGGAGCCAGCAGCCGCCGCTTCGGGGTTGAACAGCCCGAGCACGACCGGCGCGAACAGGCCGAGGTCGCTGAGAAAGCGCTGCTGCTCGACGAGCGAGCCCAGCGCATGACGGACGACAGGCCCACCGGGCGCGATAATCGCGAAGCTTTCCTTGGGAAGCTTGCGAAACAAGCGCAGATAGAGCTCCGCCTCCGAGCGCCGTCCGACGCTTTCGAGGAAGG
This sequence comes from Sorangium sp., assembly GCA_019695485.1. GTDB lineage: Bacteria > Myxococcota_A > Polyangia > Polyangiales > Polyangiaceae > PMG-095. Next base: position 12,053 of record JAEUAF010000908.1, on the reverse strand, counting down.
TGAGCACGACCTCCGCGGCACTGGGGGCGGCTGGGGGTGGAGGCACCGACTTGGAACCTGGGGAAGCTACGCCAGCCGCCTATCTGAGGGTAGAAGCCACAAAGGCCACTAAATCCGGATTGCCGGCGGTGGCGCTGATGGTCTCGGGGAGCTTACGAAGGTACCAACGCACCGTCCAGGTGAGCGAGCTCCCCGCGGGGATGCTGGCGTACGCGCCTTGGTTTTCCACCTCGACGTAGGACGCTGGCGCCGCGGCATTGTCAGCCGCGTAGATCTCCACCTCGGCCTCGCCCAGCGCCGCCTGGCTCTGCAAAATGTCGGGAAAAGACTTGATGAGAATCACCTTCTCCGGCGTCACGTGCGCGAGCCAGCCCTTACCATCGGCATTCAGCTTCGAGTCTTTCGGGGTGTTGGCGTCGTGTTTGAAGAAGGTCGCCCCAGCTCGGGAGGTGGTGGGCATCAGCGGGCGCGTGCCGGCGACCATGGGCGCCGAGTCTGATGCATAAAAGGTGAGCCCTCCGGGGGCGACGCGCGTGATTTCCCAGGGTGCCAGCGATTTCACCTGGCCGGTCGGGTTTTCCACAGTGTAGTCGATGACGACGGCGTGCTTCGAAAAGTCGGGCGTAAACCGCTTCGTCACGCGAATGCCGCTCAGATTAGAGGCGCTGCTCGACGTCACGAGGGGGCCGGTCACGCTGCATGAGGTTTCAGCCACGGCCAGCTGATACTCGGCCGAGTCGATTTCGGCCACCGGCGGCCAGTGCCAGTCGCTTTGTGGCGCGGTCCAAAATGTGGACCCGTAGTTCAGAGCATTTAGCCGCGAATCCGTGAGGATTTCGCTGCCCCCGACTTTCACGGAGGTGACGCGAGCGCCGCGCCGCCAATCGACTTGAAAGAAGATGTCGCCAAATTCGAGCACGCAGAAATCCCCGCGAGCGATCGGCCCGTCCAACATCGTGCTGTCTCCTGAACCCGCCCGGCCCGAGTCGACCGTCGCGTCGCGAGCTCCGCCCGAACTAGGATCTCGTCCGCGGGCGTCAGCGTGCGAATAGCGATCACCGGCCGCGACACCCGTCGCTGCGACCGCCGGCACGCTCGAGGTCGAGGTCGCCGAGCACGCGATACCGATGGCGCCCAGCGGTGGCAGGGCGAGCATCCACCGCGACCGGTCGGCGCCGAACTCGAGCATGCCCGTGGGCTACCATCGGCCCCCCGCTTCCGCAACGGGGAAATCCCCTCGTTCTCCAGCGCTTCTCGGGTTAAAGATGGCGCGCGATGGATACGGCTCGCTCGGCTTCCCAGAGCGCGCGCCCGACACGGCCGACGGCCGGCTCAGGCACGCGTCGATTCCTCAACGTGCGCTTCGCGGTGATCGCCGCCGGGCTGCTGATGGCCGCCTCGGTGGCGGCACAGAAAACTGAGTCCCAAGAAACGCTGGTTAGACGTTACCCGTTCGATCCGGCGTGTCCGTGGGGACGCATCGCGAACGGCAAGGGCATGATCGTGCGCTGCATGAGTGAGGAGGAAGCGAACCTCGTGCTCAAGCGGCCGCCGTTTTCGCAAAGCTCTCGACCGGCAGACTCGGCGAGTGCGGCACCCGCGCCAAGCGCCGCTGCGAGCGCGGCTCCCATTGCCGACGGCGCGGACGCAGAGCCGAGCGAGCCACCGGCCGCTAGCGACCAACACATCGACGTGAGCATCGGCCCGGTCACGGCGGATCAGGGCGAGCTCAGCGTCGGCAAGTTGTCGCAACCGAAGAGCCGTTACATCAAGTGCATCGCCGACCACGGCGGTCTCAAAGACAAGACCGGAGAAGTCGACGTGCGCTTTCTGGTGCGCTCCAAGGGCATCGCCGAGGGCGTGAGCGTGCAGAAGCGCATGAACGTCTCCGCGGAGGCGGCGCGCTGCGTCGCCGAGGTCGTCGATCGGCGGCGGGTCGGCGTGCCCGACGCTCCACTCGTTGGCGCTACCGTGGTCATCAAGTTCGAAAAGCTCGCCAAGTGATGGCCGCGCCGCCCGTGCGCTCGAACGCCGAGCAGTATGCCGCAAGGATGCTGCGTTTTCAGGCGGAAGCCGCGGAACTTGGGCGGAAATCACGGCTCATTTCGAATCTGCGCGGGCTGTGCTTTGGGTCGGCGCTGCTATCGGGGATCGCGGCCGCGTCTGGCGCACAGCCAACGCTTTGGGGCTCGCTCGCCGGCATTCTATTCGTACTTTTTCTGGCGCTGGTAGCCCTGCACGCTCGCGTGCTCGACGCACTCGACCTCGCAGAGCGTTGGGGCGACGTGAACCAAGACGCCAAGAGCCGCCTCGAACACTCGTGGCAGCTCTTGCCGGACGTCGGCGAAGGACTCGCGCCCAAGGATCATTTGTACGCTGGCGACCTCGATCTGTTCGGGCGCGGGTCGCTCTATCAACGCCTCTGCGTGGCGCGTACGCGCTTCGGCCGCGAGCGCTTGGCAGAGCTCCTGCTCGAGCCCGCCAGCAACACCGAGATTCGACGGCGCCAGGCCAGCGTGCGCGCCCTCGCCGAGGAGCTCGAGCTGCGGCAACGCTTCGAGGCGCACGCGCTGGGCGTGATCGGCACGCGCCGCGGCAAAGACGCCGCGAAGCGCGTGCGCCAAGCCCCGAACCCCGCCCCGCTGCTATCGTGGGCAGAAGCCGAACCGAGCCTGCTCAGCGACGCGCTCTCGGTGTGGGGCGCTCGAGTGCTGCCGCCCGTCACGCTCGGCGTCGTCTGCGGCGTCAGCTACTTCCATGTGCCTGCCATCTGGCTAGCGGTGTCGATCGCGCTCCACGCGATCGTGATCGTGCGATCCTTGCGTGAGACGAACCGCGTCTTTGGCGCCGTTTCGGCCACAGAAGGCGCCTTCTTGCGCTACGGCACGCTGCTCGAACTCATCGAGCGACACGGCTTGCCCGATCCTTTACTGAGTGAGCTCCGCGAACGGCTGGGCAGTGACGAAAGCGCGCCGTCCGTCGCCATGGCGCGCTTTCGTCGCTTGGTGGGCTGGTTCGATCTTCGACACAACGGGCTCGTCCACCCGCTCGTGAATCTATTCCTGCTCTGGGACCTCAACTGTGCCCTCGGTCTCGAGCGCTGGCAGCGCGCGGTGGGCAAACGCTTGCGCGGCTGGTTCGATGTGGTCGGCTGGTTCGAGGCGCTCGCCTCGCTGGCTGCGTTCGCCGCAGACGAGCCGGGCCTCTGCTATCCGGAGCTCGAGGAGTCGACCCTATTCGAGGCGGAAGGCCTCGCGCACCCGCTCTTGCCTGCAGAGAAGCGCGTCGCAAACACGGTGCTGCTGAGAGGTCCCGGCCACGCGCTGTTGGTGACGGGCTCCAACATGTCGGGCAAGAGCACGTTGCTGCGCGCGATGGGAGTTTCCACGGTGCTCGCGCTTGCGGGCGCCCCAGTCACGGCCACGCGCTTCAGACTTTCACGGCTGCGCGTCGCGACCAGTATCCAGGTGGCAGATTCGCTGGAGCACGGGGTCAGCCACTTCTTCGCCGAGATTCAGAAGCTCAAGCGCGTGGTCGATCTCGCCCATTCGAGTGGGCCGGTGCTATTTTTGCTGGACGAGATCCTGCACGGAACGAACTCGCGCGAGCGCCAACTCGGCGCACGCTGGGTGCTCGCGGAGCTGATCCGAAAAGGCTCGCTCGGCGCGATTTCGACGCACGATCAAGAGCTCTGTCACTTGCCGCCCGAGCAAATGGAGTGCGTAGAGCTCGTGCATCTTCGCGAGAGCGTCGAAGACGGGCGCATGACCTTCGACTTTCGCGTGTACCCAGGGCCCGTCACCTCGGGCAACGCGCTACGCCTGATGCGCATCGTCGGCCTCGACGTACCACTCGCGTAGCGCGGCTAGGCGGCGGCGCCCGCTTCCTCGAGCTCACGCATCACGATTTCGATGCGCACGCGGTCCTTGAGGCGGATCGCGCCGAGCATGGCCTTGTAGGGCTCGATGCCGAATTGGCTCGGGACGATCTCGAACGAGGTCACGTAGGCGCCATCCTTGGTGCTCACCGCAAAGCTCAAGGGGCGCTTGTGTCCAGAGAGCGACAGCTCGCCTTCGACGCGAAAGCCCGCCAAGGCCGGCGTCGCACGCCCGACGTAGGTGGCGTACGGATGACTCGAGGTCGCAAGAACCTCCGTGCGCGCGGCGCGCTCAATCTGAGAGCGCTGGCCAGCGTCGAGGACGCCCTGCTGCAGCACACCATCCCGCATCACACCATTCACGCGCAGCCCCTCGAGCGCCACCTCGGCACGCACCGACTCGCCGTCGAGCGCGATCGCGCCGGTCTGAAGCTCGAGGCGGAGGTCGTGCGCCACGCGCGAGAGGAGCCCTTCCTTGAAGGTGAACACATGAATGGTGCCCTCGGCGCGCCGCATCGAATGAAGCCTAGACCCGAGCGGCGGCAAGAGGAATGGACCCGAGTAGTCGAAGGTGAGTGTGAGTGCGTCGCCTTGACGATCGAGCAAAGTTCGCGCTAGCCTGAAGTGTTCGGAACATGCTGAATTTTTGCGCGCCAGTTGAAAGCCCGCCGCAACTGATCCGCGCGCATCAGACGCGCCCTGTTTCCGGAAGTCCCTCACCGCACGAGATCCGTAGTACGAAGGCGGCGCTTCCGTCGTCGACGGACGAGCGGGGGCCAGACCCGTGAGCGAGCAGGACGAAAAAACACGCGTGACTCAAGTGGTCCAGGGCGCGCCCCCTGAGCAGGGCGGCGGCTCGGACTGTTTGGTGGTGATCTATACGGCGGAGCCCGGTCTGCTCGGCAAGCGCTTCGTCCTCGATCGCAGCCCACTGCGCGTCGGCCGCGGCACGGACAATCACATCGTGCTGGAAGGCGACAGCGTCTCGCGGCGGCATGCACACTTCGAGCGTCGCGGCAACGACTGGTGGGTGGTGGACGACGGCTCGACCAACGGCACCTACCTCAATGAGGAGCAGGTGCAACGCGACAACGCCCTCGGCAACGGGGATCGCATCAAGGTCGGCCCGACCATCCTCAAGTTTCTCTCGGGCCTCGACGCCGAGGCCAAGTATCACGAAGAGATCTACCGCATGACCATCGTCGATGGTCTCACGCAGATCCACAACAAGCGTTACCTCTTCGAGGCGCTCGAGAAGGAGCTGATTCGCGCCAGGCGCTACGAGCGGGAGCTCAGCCTGGTGATTTTCGACATCGACTTCTTCAAGCGCATCAATGACCAGTTCGGGCACCTGGCAGGCGACTACGTGCTGCGCGAACTGGCGCGTGTCGTTCAGGAGCGCATTCGTCGGGACGAGGTGTTCGCCCGCTACGGCGGGGAAGAGTTCGTGATTGTGCTTCCGGAAACGAACCTGACCGGAGCGCTCGCGCTCGCCGAAAACCTACGCCAGCGCGTCGGAACGCACGTCTTCATTTTCCAGGGGGAGCGCATTCCCGTCACGATCAGCATCGGCTGCGCTCAACTGTTCAAGGAAGACAAGACCGCGCCGGACCTCATTCAGCGCGCGGACGAAAAGCTCTACGAAGCCAAACGAAGCGGACGCAATCAGGTCCGCGGTTAGGATAGCCGCATGCCTTGTCTCTTCGGCTGCCTGGCGCTCGCCTCACCGCGTGTCGCGCTGTTTCTCTTGTGGCTGTTCGGCGGAAGCTACCTCACGCGCGCCTTCGACTCGCACTGGGGCTTCGTCGTCATCGGCTTCTTCTGCTTGCCGTTGACGACGCTGGCCTTCGCCTACGCGGAGAACACATTGAGCCACGGTGGGCCGCTGACGCCCCTGGGCTGGCTGGTCGTAGGACTCGCGGTCGCGGCGGATCTGGGCCTGCTCGGCAGCGGCGGCCGCAGCGCCCAACGCTATCGACAACGCGGCGATTAGGCCTGGCACGCGGCGCCCACATACCCGCACATAGTGCCGCTCTCGCACCTGACCACCGAGCACCGACGCAAGTCGGCGCGGGGCCGGCCGTAGACACCGAGAGCCCCGTTTTCTGAAGCTTTTAGCCCCAAAGCAAACTCGCATGGCCGACCTAGTTAGCGCAGCAAACTCCACGCGACCGGAATCCGTGAGCGACGACGTCGCGCGCGGGCGCATCCTGCTGGCGGACGACGACGAATTCGTGCGGGCCGCGTTGGCGCGCAGCCTCACTGCCGCCGGGCACCAAGTGACGGCAGTCGCCAATGGTCGCGAGGCCATCTCGGAGCTCGATGCAGGCTCGTTCGACGTGATTTTGACGGACATCGCGATGCCGGAACTCGATGGAATCGAGCTCCTGCGCGCGATCCGCCAGCGTGACGCCGAGGTGCCCGTCGTGCTGATCACGGGTGCGCCCGATGTGGCGACTGCCATGCAGGCCGTGCGGCTCGGTGCGCTGCTCTATCTGGGAAAGCCGGTCGATATCGCAGAGCTGCGCGGCATCGTGGCGCGAGCCGTGCGTTTGCGCCGCATCGCGCGAGTCAAGCAGGAGGTGCTCGCCCTGCTGAGCGCTGGCGGGCTCGGCGTGTCGGACCGCTTGGGGCTCGAAGCGAGCTTCGAGCGCGCGCTCGATACGCTGTGGATGGCCTATCAACCCATCGTGCGCACCTCCGACGGCTCACTCTACGGCTACGAAGCATTGCTGCGCAGCAACGAGAAATCGTTGCCCCACGCGGGCGCGGTGCTGGATGCTGCGGAGCGGCTGAACCGCGTGGAAGAGCTGGGTCGCGCCATTCGCAACGTCGTGGGCAAGCCAATGGCAGACGCGCCGCCGGGCGTGCTCCTGTTCGTCAATCTGCATTCGCGCGATCTGATGGACGACTCGCTCTACTCGCTCGAAGCCGCCCTCTCCGGCATCGCCGAGCGCGTGGTGCTGGAGATCACCGAACGCGCGTCGCTCGACGCCATCTCGGACGCCAAACTCAAGGTCGCGCGCTTGCGCGAGATGGGCTTTCGCATCGCCATCGACGACCTCGGCGCAGGCTACGCGGGCCTCACTAGCTTCGCGACGCTGGAGCCTGAACTCGTAAAGCTCGATATGAGCTTGGTTCGCGACATCGACACCAATCCGACCAAGCAGAAGCTGGTACGTTCGGTGACGACGCTTTGCCGCGAGCTTGGGATGACCGTGGTCGGAGAAGGCGTCGAAACCGAACCCGAGCGCGACATGCTCGTGGCTTGCGGCTGCGAATTGCTGCAGGGCTACCTCATTGCCAGGCCGGATCGGCCTTTTCCGAGCTACCGCTGGTAAGGCCGAGCCTCGGAGCGTGCTCGATTCTCACCGAGCCCTCTGAATTGCGCTAGAACCGCGGCGTGAATCGAATCGCCCGCTCTTTGTCCGCGCACGCGCAGGAACTCCCCGACGTGCGCGTGCCGGCACCTGGACCCAAAACGAGGGCACTCTTAGCCCGCCAAACCGCGAACTCGGCACCAATGGGGCTCCGCCGGGAGCCCTTGCGGCCCACGCTCGAAGACGCCGCCACAAAGGCCGCCGTAGAGGCAGCGAACGCCCTGCCCTCGATCGTCATGGTCGAGGCGCGCGGCTCGAATGTCCTCGACGCCGACGGAAATCGCTACGTCGACTTGGCCGCTGGCTTTGGTGCGCTACTGCTCGGCCACGCTCACCCGGCCGTCGAGCGCACGCTCCTCTCCCAGGCCCCGCGCTTGATGCAAGCGCTCGGGGATCTCTACCCGTCCGAACAGAAAATCGAACTGCTCGAACGCTTGGCCGCACTCTACCCCGGCCGCGCGCGCGTGATTGTCGGTCAATCGGGCTCGGATGCGGTCAGCGCCGCCCTGAAGACAGCGCGCCTTCACACCGGGCGCCCGGGCGTGTTGGCGTTCTCGGGCGCCTATCATGGCCTCGGCTATGGTCCGCTCGCGGCGTGCGGCCTGCGGGACAGCTATCGGGAGCCGTTCGCGGACCAATTGAATCGTCACATCTCGCGCGCCGCATACCCGCTGAACGAGCGTGAGCTCGGCCACACGCTGGCAAGCGTCGACCGCGATCTCGGCAACGGCAAGATCGGCGCACTGCTCGTCGAGCCGATTCTCGGGCGAGGCGGGGTCGTGGTGCCACCCGCAGGTTTTTTGAGTGAGCTCGGCGCGCTCGCAAAAAAGCACGGCGCCCTGCTGATCGCCGACGAAATCTGGACCGGGCTCGGACGCGCGGGAAAGCTGCTATTTTCGCTCGATCAGGTCGAGCCGGATCTGATCTGCCTCGGCAAGGGCTTGGGCGGCGGGCTGCCGATCAGCGCGCTCGTGGGTCGGGACGAGGTGCTGCAAAGCTGGCAACAAAACGCGGAGGTCGTCCACACTTCGACGTTCGCAGGCGCGCCCTTGGCCTGCGCCACCGCGCTCACCACGCTCGACGTGATCGAACAAGAAGCGCTGTGCGAGCGCGCGACGACGGTCGGTGCGACTTTCTGCGATAGCTTGCGTCGGCTCGGCTCGGATTTCCCCAAGCTCGCCGTGCGCGGCGCCGGGCTGATGGTGGGCTTGGATCTGGGCGGCAGCGGCGGCGAAGGCTTGCTGTTGCAGCGCCGGCTGCTAACGCGCGGCTACATCACCTCGACCGGCGGTGGGCAGCGCGATGTGCTGGTGCTGACGCCGCCTTTGAACATCGATGCAGCACTGCTCGACGCCTTCGTCGGCGTGCTCAAGGAAGAGCTGCGAGGGCTCGCCGGAACCGCCGCATGACGCTGCTCGCTGAGTCGGAAGCCCTGCACCAGCGCGTGCGCGCATTCATGGCGCGGCCGGACGAGGACTCCTTTTCCCGCATCGCGCTCGACATCGCACGCTATCAGGCCAAATATTGCGCCGGATTCGCGCGTCTGGTCGCGGCACACGGCGGGCTCGGCGAGGAGGTGGATGGCATCCCAGCGGTACCGACTGACGCTTTCCGCCTCACGCGCGTCGCTACGCATGCCCCCGAGCTCGACAGCGTTCGCTTTGCAACGAGCGGCACGACCAGCCTCGAACGCGGTGTGCACCCGCTGCGCACGACACAAACCTATGCCGAGGGCGCTTTGGCCTTCGGGCGCCGCGCGCTGACGACGAGTCGAGCCCCGTGCACGGTGGTGGCGATTGCACCGGCCCTCGACGAGCCGGTGAGCTCATCGCTCGGCTTCATGATGCAGCTCTTCATGAGCGCCTGGGATGGGCGTGGGCTCGACGGTGGGGCGTTCGCCGCGCGGAGCCCCGAACGCTGGCTGCTCCGCGCAGAAGGCGTTGACCTCGTCGGGTTGCGACAGGCGATCGAGGTGGCAGAGGCGCGCGCCGAACCGCTCCTGATCCTGTCGACGTCTTTTGCCTGGGTGGCGCTACTCGACGCGCTCGACGGAAAAGCGCTCCCCCTCCCTCAGGGCAGCGCGGTGATGCAAACCGGCGGCTACAAGGGCCGCGTGCGCGAAGTGCCGCCCGCCGAGCTACGCAAGAACATCGCCAACACCCTTCGAATCCCGGAAAACGCGGTGGTTTCGGAGTACGGGATGACCGAGCTCTCGAGCCAACTCTACGAGGGCACGTTGGCTCGCGCCGAGCTCCGTGGCAAAGCCGGTATCTACCTCGAACCCCCCTGGCTGCGCGTGACGCCCGTGGAGCCAGTTTCGCTGCGGCCGGTTCCCGACGGAGAGATTGGCCTCGCGCGCTTCGTGGACCTCGCGAACGTGGATTCTGCGGTCGCCATCGTCACCCGAGACCTCGTCCGACGACGCGACGCCGGCATTGAGCTCGTGGGACGGGAAGCCGGCGCGCCGGCCCGCGGCTGCTCACTCGCCATCGAGGCACTGCTCGCAGGGGCGGCGCTTGGACGCTGAAGTCCGCGACCGACTCGAGCGCTTGCTCCACGCGGCGCGCCGCATCGTGGACACTCGCGACGAATTCGGCCGCAAAGCGCGGCGGCGCTTGGTGCGCTCGACCGGGCTGTCTGCCGCGGGAGTCGAGCTCGCGCTGCGTCAAAGTCTGGAAACCAACCCGAGCGAAGCAGAGCTCGAGGCGCTGGTCGCGAGCGTACCGAGCGCGGCGCGCTCGCACGTGCTGCTCAGCGCAAACGTGTTCGTGGCCGCGCATCGAGCCATCGCGCTCGGACTCGCGGCATCGCGCGAAGTCTTCGTGCGCGCCTCCACGCGTGAGCCGGAAATGGCGGAAATCCTGGCAGAGGCCGCGCCACGACTGTTCAAACTCGTCGAGCGGCTGGAACCAGAAGCGGGTGATCAGCTGTTCGCCTACGGACACGCCGAGACCTTGTCGAGGCTGCGCGGCGAGCTGCCCGCCGGCGTTCGCTTCCACGGGCATGGTCCGGGATTTGGGTTGGTGGTTTTGCATGAAAGCGCGCTCGAGGCGGCGCGCGTGGGGGCTGTCGCGGAACAGCTCGCAATCGACTTGGTGTTGTTCGATCAGCGCGGCTGTCTGAGCCCGCGGCTCGTGCTGATCGAGGGCGCGCGCGATGCGGCGCTTCGCCTCGGCGCAGCACTCGCGGCCGAGCTCGCGCGCTGGGAAGAGCAGGTCCCGTTGGGTTCGCAAACGCTCGACGAGCGCGAGGCCGTCACTCGCTACCGCGATACGTTCACCTACGCGGGCGACGTCGTCGCGGCCGGCCGCGGGTACATTGGAGTGGCCCCCGAAAACAGCCCCCTCGCTCTCGCGCCGACGGGCAGGAACCTGACCTTGCTGCCGCTCCCCGACGCTGCCGCCGCCGCGCGGCCGCTCGCCGACCAAGTGACCACCTTCGCCTGTGTCGGCCCCGCGGCGACCGAGGCCGCGCTCGCGGAGCTGTTGCCCCATGCGCGCCGCTCGACGCTCGGTCAGTTGCAACGGCCGGCATTCGACGGCCCCGTCGATTTGCGCCCAGCGCGCGGCAGAGCGCTCTGAGGCGGACGGAGCGAACGGGGGTCAGGCGCGGCGAAGCAGGGACTCGAGCCAGCGCTGCCCGCGCCGCCACGCCTGGCTGAGCGCGTTCCCGGCGGGCTCGCTGAACCGCGGCGACGAAGCGCTTTGCTGAGCGCGACGCCGCTCGCTGCGCGCCCTCTTGTGACGCAGCGCTTGCGCCGCGATCCGGAAGCGCTTCGCGTCGAAGCCGGCAGGCGCGGGGCGCGCCTCGAGCAACGCGGCGAGCACATCGTGCTCGGCTCTGGCGAGACGCGCACGCGCGTCAGCTGCCATGGGGCGCACCGCCCAGCAAAGCACCGGCACGAGGCGCGGGCCGCTTAGGCTCCCATCGCTCCTCGGCCCGGCACATCGCGTGCGCGAGGGACTCGAGCTCGAGTTCGAGGCTCTGACGCTCGCCGAAGTGGCTGTCACGCTCGAGTAGAATTGGCAACGGACCGCTGCGGGTGAGGACCGCGTCCAGCGTGGCAAGTGGCTCTTCGCCGAGGGGATGCGCGTGCGTGTCGTGATACAGCCCGTCCTCGCGAACCCCGCCCGCCATGTGCGCGTACACCACCCGATCGAGCGGGGCGTCATCGAGAAACGCCTGCAGAGAGCCTGCGTGATTTTCGAGGTTGGCGTGCAAATTGGCGACGTCGAAGAGCCAGCCGCTGTCCGTCGCGACCAAGGCCTCACGCAGGAATGCGGCCTCGGAGAGCTCAGCGTCCGGCCATTCGAAGAGCGTAGCTATATTTTCGAGCACCAGCGGCACCGGCAGGCACTTCTTCGCAAATTCGATGTTCTCGATCAGAATTTCGAGCGCCTCACGGGTCCGGGGAACCGGCAGCAGATGCCCGGAGTCGAGTTCGCCCGCCCGCACGAACGCAATGTGCTCGGAAACGAAAGGAGCGTTCACACACTCTGCCACGCGACACAGGTGGTCGAGGCGAGCCTGAGCCGGTCGCTCCGCTCCACCCAAAGAAAGCGAGACGCCGTGCGGCACCAGCGAAAGACCGCGCGTTACGAGCGAGCGCAGCGCGCGCGGAAAGGCGCGAACGTCGACATTCTCGGCCAAGATCTCGCTGAAGCCGAGGTCCGCGCGCTGTTCGATGAGCCATGCCGTTTCGGGTCGCCAGCCGAGCCCAATTCCCTTCAACGGGCGCAGCGCGCTGCGCCCGTTGAAGGGAATTGGGCTCGGCTGGCGACCCGAAACGGCATGGC
>JAEUAF010000859.1 GCA_019695485.1 Sorangium sp. | reverse complement strand
CGTAGGCGAGAAACGCTATCAGCAGGGCGCGCCGCAGGAAGCCGGCGCGCTGCTCGCTGCCAGCGACTTCGTCGCAACCAAAAGCGACCTGGCGCTCTCGATCGTTGTCATCGTCGATCGAGAGCGCGCGGGCGCCACGCCCTTCGCGCTCTCGCGAGAAGCCTTGCTCGAGCTCGGCCAGAGCTGCCTCAAATACACCGGCAGCGTCAACGGCTCGAAGATGCCGGTCAGCATCGCGATTTACGAGGTCGGCGACGGGCCCGCCAGCGACGCCGACCAAAAGCGTCTCGCGCTCCTCCAACAAGGCCCGCCGAATAAGGCCAAGGTGCACATCCATACGTTTTACGTCGATGCGCAGAACAAGACGGTGTGGAACACCGCCGCGTTCAACGGGTTTTTCCGCGGTCGCCGCTTCGTCGAACGCGCGCTGACTGAACCGCGCAAAAGCGATAGCGAGCTGTTCGTTCCCGACGCCGCGCTGCCCACGCACACGCGGCCGCCGCTAGCCACAGCTGGCGTCCTGTTGGCGCTGATCGCGATGTTCGTCGTCGAGCAGATCGCCAAAGTCGGCACCCCCGCACAAGGGGTGCTGGGCGTCGACGGCGAGACGCTCTTCGCCCTCGGCGCCATGAGCGGCAACCAGGTCCTGAAGAGCGGCGAATGGTACCGCCTGCTCACGGCAGCCCTACTCCACGCCGACGCCGTGCATTTGCTGTTCAATGGAATTGCGCTCGGACTTGCCGGCTACTTGCTCGAGTCGTTGCTCGGTCGGGCCTGGTTTCTGAGTCTATTTTTCATTGGCGCGCTCGGCGGCTCGTTGATGGGGCTCGTCGTCAATCCAGCCGAAGGAACCTCTGTGGGCGCATCGGGGGCCGTCATGGGACTGCTCGCAGCCGCGCTGGTCGCCGCCACGCGCTACCCTCCCGGTGCGCAGCGCACGCAGATCCAGGCGCAGCTGATGCAGTTCTTGATTCCGTCGCTGATTCCGCTCGCGACCCAACGCGAAGGCGGACACGTCGACTTCGCAGCGCATTTCGGAGGTGCCATCGTCGGCGGGCTCGCGGGCTTGGCGCTCATGAAGCTCTGGCCGCGAAACGCGGTGAGTCCCAAGTTTCCGCGAATCACCCAGGCGTTCGCCCTGCTCTGCGTGGGCCTCGTGGCCATCAGCGTGATTGCCGCTAAGCATCACTACCCGGACTACGCAGGCGACCTGCTGGTCGACGACGCGCTGATCCCGAAGCAAACCGAGCGTGCCACGGCCGAGGTGGAGCGCTGGGGCGCGGGCCACCCGCGCGATCCGCGTGTTCATTTCTACCGCGCTCTGCGCTTGCTCGACGAAAACGACGAGGCGCGCGGCGAGGCGGAGCTACGCGCGGCGCTCGCGGAGCGACACATCTTCGCGCGTTCGTTCAGCAACGGGCGTCTGGAGGCGGCGATTCGCTCACTCCTATGTCGACTCTTGCTGCACCAAGGCAAGCTCGACGAGGCCAAACGAGAAGCGCAGCCACTCTGCCGAGGCGGAGCCCCCGGTTCGGCGGACGAATTGCGCGAGCTCGGCCTCTGCGACTGAACCGCGCCCAGAAGCAGCGCGAACCACGTGTGGTTCCCATGACACGCCAGCGGTAGGCGGCTAGACACGCTTCTCGCAGCCCCCCCCGCCAGGTCAGGCCCAAACCTGCAGTTTTCGCCTGGCACGAGCGCTGCAAAGGTAGCGTCAGGAACGGGAACCTGGTGATGCAGTTGAGGAGTCGGACGTTGAACTATCGAATCGAAGCGTGGGGATCCATATTGGTGGTCGGGCTCGGCTGCAGCAAGACACCACCACCGTCCCCCAGCGCCGCGTCGAGCGCCGCAGTTATCCAACCTGCGACGACAGCGCAAACTGGCAGCGCGCAAGCGGCGGATCCGCCGGCCGCAACGAGCGTTTCGAAGCCGGCGGCGGCAACCGCTCCCGACAGCGCGGAGCCGCCCGCGTCGTTCAAGGGTGGCAACAAGGAGAACATTGCGTCTGCTGTAGGGCTCGGCTGCGAGGCGACGAGTCAGAGCGGCTGGCTCGAGTTCCTTTGCCGCAAGAAGAACGGAACCGGTGGACACCCGACGCGAGCGGTGATTCAGCTGACCAGCGCAGAGAGGCAGGCCGCTCCGCCCGCGGACGCGAACGCCGACACCAGCGCCGACGCCGGCAATGTCGCCGAAGGCAAGCAGGTGCTCCCCGACGAGCACGGCGAGCTTCGCGTCGTCATTCCGTTCAACGGCGACGAAAAGCGCGACGTCACGCTCGAGTGGAGCGACACTCGCTACGAGCTCCACATCGCGGGCACCAGCGGCACGCTCGAGTGGGGAGCGGCTGGCCTACCGCTGCGACGCGCTTGCGCGCGGGTCCAAGACGAGACGAAAGCCAAGCTCGCAGCGGCTCAGAAACTCGAGGGCGCCGCTAAAGTGAGCGCTGCAGAGGTCGCCAAGTTACCGCGTTTCGGTGTGTGCCAGCCGGCAGGTCTTGGGTCGTGGGCACTCGGCCTGCGCAATCTCGAAGCTAGCGGGGAAGGCGGCGCGCGCCGTCTTCACATTGTGCTCGACGCGATCCGCGTCCACGAGCTGGGCGAAGTCAAGAACGCGGCGTTCGGGACGTTCGACGTCTCGCCGGGCGGGCTCGCACTCGGCACGCTGCAAGTCTACGACTACGACGACGACGGCCGCGACGAGCTGATCGTTCCCTACGAGCTCAAAGATTCGGCGCCGAGCACGCCCCTGCCGCCACCCATCTGGTCCTTTTCGGACAGCGGCGTGGCTGCCTACGCGAAGGCACCGCTCGTGAGCGGCGGCGTGAGCGTCGAGCACATCGATTACGACATGCGGCCCGACCTCGGCGGGTATGGGCCGTTCGTAGCGTGGTTCGGCGCTGACTGTGGCCAAAAAGCCTGTCGTCCACGGCTCACCGGGCCGAGGTTCTTTGCGCACGCGCTGCCGGACGGGGGTTTCTCGACCAACGACGACGCAGCGCGCGCCGCGCTGAAACGCGCTTGCCCGAGCAAGGTCGCAAGCGTCGTTGCAAGCGCTGGAGCGCAGGCAAACGCCGAACAAACCGCCAAGAACCTGGTTTGTGCGCGCGCGCTGGGCATGCAGAACGACGTGATCTTGAACGAGCTCAACAGCAAGCGCGCGGCTTTCTGTGGAGAGGCAGCGACGTGCCCGTTGCTCACGACGCTGACCGCCTGGCTCGAGCTCCCCCTGCCCGTGTCCGTCGGGTCCGCGGCGAAATAGCCAGGCGAGCCTGCCGGCGGTCAGCCGGGTGCTTGACGGGCCGGCGTTCAGACCCACTTTGAGCTGTCATGAAGGTCGAATGCGCGTCGTGCTCGATGTGGAATCGCCTGCCGGCGGCTCGTCTCGGCGAGAGGGCCCGCTGTTCGGCTTGTAAGTCGCCGCTGCTCCCGCTGAGCCGTCCGATTGCGCTCACCAGTCGGGAGGATTTCGACGAGCTGGTACGTGACGCGCCGACCCCAGTCCTGGTCGATTTCTGGGCCGCGTGGTGCGGCCCTTGCCGCGCTGTCGCGCCCGAGCTCGAAAAGCTCTCGAAGGATCGCGCGGGTCGGGCGATTGTCGCCAAGGTCGACACCGACGCCCAACCTGAACTCAGCGCGCGCTTCAACATCAGAAGCATTCCCACCCTGATCCTATTTCGCAAAGGTCAGGAAGTGAACCGCGTGAGCGGCGCGTTGCCCGCAAGCGCAATCGCTGAGCGTTTTCACGTTTGAGGAGAGCTCGCGCTGCGACCGATGGCGTCGCCGCAAATCTGGCGTATGCTCGCGCCCGACGACGCTCCCCACGCATCATGACGCACCAGGTTTGGGAAAGAGCACCCGCCCTCATCGCAAGCTACCCCAAGCTGCGCGTGTCGGTGACCAAAGGGCCGGACGCGGGAGCGAGCGCGGAGCTCTCGTATCTTCCGCTCAGGGTCGGTGGCTCGGCGGAGTGCGATCTGGTTCTCAACGACCCGGGCGTCGCGCAACATCACGTGGTCGTCGAGGCAGTAACGAGCGGCGCGCGCATTCGTGACGAAGCGTCTGGAGCCGGCGTTTTCCTGGACAAAGTCCAGATTTTGGAGGTCGTGGCAGCGTTGCCGTTGGAGCTCACTCTGGGCGAAAGCGTGCTCCGCATCGAACGACTGCCCGAGAATGTGACCCGCGCGCAAGCCGAAGGTCAGCGTTTCGGTGAACTTTTGGGGCGCTCGGCGCGCATGCGGGAGGTCTTTGCGGAGCTCGAGGCGATTGCCCGCGGCGACGCTAGCGTGCTCATCCAAGGCGAGCGAGGCAGCGGAAGGCAGCTCGTCGCCGAATCGATTCACGAGGCAAGTCGCAGAACGAGCGGGCCGTTCGTCGTGGTCGACTGCAGTGACCTCGGCAGACCCAGCGAAAGCAAGCTCTTTGGGCATGAGCGCGGCGCCTTCGTGGGCGCGAGCGAACCTTACGAAGGCGCCTTCGAGCGAGCGCACTCGGGCGCTCTCTATTTGCATGAAGTCGGGGCGCTGCCGCGGGCACTTCAAGCAGAGCTTGGGCGCGTGCTCGAGGCGGGTGAAGTGAAGCGGCGCGGAGCCGAGCGCGGCACGCCGGTCGACGTGCGAGTGCTGGCTTCGAGCAGCAAGAACCTGGCAGCCGAAGTGCAGCGAGGCAATTTCCAGCGGGACTTGCTGCAAAAGCTGTCGGGTTCCCAAGTCAAAATCCCGGCTCTCCGCGATCGAGTCGAGGACTTGCCGCTGCTCGTCGAGCACTTCATGGAGCGAGTGGGCGACCCGAACGCCAACTATGACGTTCCGTCCTCCGTGTGGGACATGTTCGCGGCCTATGCTTGGCCCGGCAACGTGCGAGAACTGCTGACCGCCGTTCAAGCGCTGTTGGCCAGCAGCGAGGTTTCGCCGGCGATTCGGCCGCCAGCGGCCAGCGCGGGACCGGCCACGAGCTCCGGTCCAAGCAGTGGGCTCGAGCCCCTGCGCATCGCGCGCCGCGACTCTCGCGACAAGTTCGAAAGAGACTATCTGGTCGCCCTGCTAGCTCGCACGGAGGGCAACGTCACGCGCGCAGCGGCCATCGCTGAAGTCTCGCGACAGATGGTGCAGAAACTCCTGCGCAAGTACAAGATCGGCTGACCCGGCGTCTCGACAAACCTCCCGACCCCTTCTCGGGTCTCGCCCCGCAGGGGCCCCAGAAAGTTCTGGGGCGTTTGTCTGACTGAGGACACTACTAAGGAGAGCCGCCCGCTCCAAAGTCCGGCGGCGGAGCCCCGCTGTCCGGCGTGAAGAACGAGGCGCTGGCGGCGCCGCCGTCCAGAATCTTAGTGACCAGTAGGCACTGCTTGGTCACGGGCTCGCATATGGAAATCATGCCCTCCTCACAGTTCGGGGAGACGCAAAGCATGCAATCGACGCTGTCTTCCGGAAGGGAGGCGATGCGCCGCACGGCTTCATCCCGATAGCGCCGATTGATGGAGAGATTGCAGGAGAGGATCCCGGTGCAATCCTTGCTGTTGCCGCCGATCTCCATGCAATCGAGATCGCTGTCGCACTGCTGCCATTTGAGCTTTTGCGCGTAGAGATCGTCGCGCAAGACCTCGCAGTTTGAGTGGTTGCAGCCCACGAAAGGCAGCCCGATGGCGCAAAGCGCCAAGAGAGAGAGGCTAATCCGAAAATGACTCGACATGGCTTGCTCAGTGGGAAATGGCGGGCTTAAGAACGATGTCCTCTCGGGCGAGGCGTGCCGCGAGTACGAAGACGCGATCCCCGTCCTTCGCGAGTTCGTCGTAGAGCTTGGCTGCCTGGGAATTGCGACCGTCGAAAGCGGCGTTCAACGCGTCGCGCGCGCGGGTCGCGGCCGGAGCTCGTGCGGGTTCGATGACTGCGACCGATGGTGAAGCCGACGCCGAGACCGAAGGGGAGCCCGACGCCGCTGGAGAGCCCGACGTCGCTGCAGCGACCGACGCCGAAACCGAGGGGGAACCTAGCAGCGAGACCGAAGGGGAGCCCGACGCCGCTGGAGAGCCCGACAGCGCGGCCCCTTTCGCGAGCGGCGCGGCGCCGGACGCTGACGCGAGCGCCGAAGGCGAAAGCGCCGCCAGGGCCGAGTTCGAGGAAGCCGACGAAACGCGCACAGACTTGGCCTTAGCGGGAGGATGCACCGGCGGCGGCTGGTCGGGCGGCACCAACACCACCGCTGCCAAGCAGAACGGCATCAAGACCACGGTGATCTTTCTGACGAGCGATGCTTCGCGCCAGGACGCGGCAAGGCGCGATCCCTTCTTCTTCGGCGAGCCGTCGCCACCGGTCTGCGCGGCTGCTGCACGAACGCCTGGCATTGGCGCGGCGTTCGGTTGCGCGGCGGGGTTCGCATTGGGAAGCGCTGCTGGGACGAAGCCGTCCGGAACTGGCGTGCCGGACGCGCGCCGCACCTCGGCGACGTAGTCCTGAGCCAACGCGAAGGCTCGACTCGGTGTCGCGTCCGCCACGCGCGCCGCGTGCTGTCGCAAGGCGCCGCCATCATTGAGAGTCGTCGGCCCAAACTCCCCAGAGCGCTGCATATTGAAGGGCTCCGCGTGCGGAACGACTGGCGACGAGACCCCGGACTGCACACTCGCGGCCTGCGTTTGCGCGCCCGCCACGACAACCGCGGCGGGAGCAGGCGCTGCCGCAGAAAAGGCGGGTTGCTGAGATTGCAGTGTGTGTTGTTGCGCGGCGGGGACGACCTGCGAAGCGCGCTGCTGGGGAACGGCGGGCTCGGGCACCGTCGGTTCGGGAGCTGCGTACTGGGGAGCCGCCTGCGGCAGAGCTGCCTGCGGCGCGGCCGCGTACTGCGGAGCCGCCTGCGGCAGAGCTGCGTACTCGGGGACCGTCGGTTGTGGGGCCGCAGCGTATTGGGGAGCGGCATACTGGGGAGCCGCCTGCTGCGGGACGGGCTGTTGAACCGGCGTGCCAACGACGACCGCGGGCGACGGGTTGAGCGTGGCAGCGACCTGGATCACGGGGGCGACTGCGGCGCGTTCGGCGGCCGCTAGTGGGGAGCCGAGCCGCACCGTCGAGCCAAACCCGTCGTCCACTTCCGGAATCTTCATGGGCGTGAGCGCCGCGGCCTGCCAGGCCTGGCTACCCTGCACGTGCGGAGCGGCCTGCACCGGCGCAAACCCCAGGGTCTCGGTCTTCTGGACCTCGGCGGGAGCGGCTTCCCTTGGGAACGAGCCGAAGGCGCGGGTCTGATTGAACGCACTTTCCATGGGCTGCGTGCGCTGCGGCCCAACCGCCGACAGCGAACCTCCACCCACCCCGGGGTGCTGTCCCAACGGCTGGGTGGTGGGCGACTTGGCCTCCCGAAACAGCGACACGCACGCGCCCCCAAAATAGAGTTCGCAGGGAAGCCGCACGAGCTGCCATTCAGTCCCAACGTCGACGCCGCGCAGCTGCAGCCTGGAAGTCGGCGTAGCGCGCGTCACGTAGAGGTCGTTGCCGTCGAAGGTCACGAAGAAATGCACCGGTTCGACGCCGGGCGCCTCGATGACCCAGTCCGCGTGCGTGCCCACGCCGAAGGGCGGCACCACGGTGCCACTGGCGAGCACGCGCGACGGCTCCGGCGCGTTGCCGGCCACCACGCTGAGCAGCGTCGCTCCGCGCTCCGCGCTCATGACGGCGTTCCATTCGTGTGAGCGCTGTCCCGCTTACCAGCGCGAGCCGCCTCCAGCACCGGATCGGGCAGGGTGACCCCATGCTCTTCGAGCTGGTGCATGCACGCGGGCAACACGCCCGCCGGCACGAGCTCGCTGATGACCTTCCCCTGGTCGTCGATGCCGTGATACTTGCGAATGAAGATATCTTGGAGGTTGTACTTCTGAGCTTCGAGATCGAAGCCGAGCACCTCCGTCACGTGCGTCACTTTGCGGCTGCCATCTTGCAGGCGAGAGACCTGCACGATCATTTGCACGCCAGAACCAATTTGTGAACGCATGGCGGCGAGCGGCATCTCGACGTCGCTCATCATCGCCATCGTCTCGAGCCGAGTCAGC
This sequence comes from Sorangium sp., assembly GCA_019695485.1. Taxonomy (GTDB): domain Bacteria; phylum Myxococcota_A; class Polyangia; order Polyangiales; family Polyangiaceae; genus PMG-095. Next base: position 107 of record JAEUAF010000859.1, on the reverse strand, counting down.
GTGTCCTTGGGATAGGAAGCGTGAAGCGTGCCCATGCAACCGCCGTGACCGCTAGTCATGGCCTGCACGATGTCGCGCGCTTCGCCGCCATGCGTTCACAAATTGGT